>JAKSCF010000305.1 GCA_022360735.1 Clostridia bacterium | reverse complement strand
TGGTGTAAAATAACTGGTACTTGAATAAATGGAATATCCAGCGAAAATAATAAGTGAGAATATCCATACAATTGGATTCTTAAGCAAATTACCTACCTTAGATAAATCAAAATCATTTACCTTAAGTTCTTTCGTTTTTTCTCTGTCTTCTTTTAATATAATCCATAGAAGCAGTGCGGCTATTGTTGTACTTGCGGCATAAATAATAACTGCCGAAACAAATTGAGCTTTTAAACCTTCAGAAAATCTCATTGCCCAAATTGCAATACCATTTACAACTGCCCCGGTAATGCCATTTCCCGCATAATATAACCCAAACATGAAGCCTTGTTCTTCAGAAGTACTAATCATCCTAATGGTTTTAAACAATGAAGTCCAAAATACAAAAGCAGTACTTGCTGCAAAAAGAAGCCAAATAACCAGTGCCACCTTATATCCCATAGAAAACGCATATATTAATGTTAGAACTGAAGTTGAAAGTAAAGAAATAATCATACACTTTTTAGTTGAAAATCTGTCTGCAATCATTCCTCCCGGAATATAAAGCAACATACACCCGATAGCATAAATGGATGTTAATAATCCAAGCTGTTGGTTGGTAATCCCCATAGCTGCAATTTGATGATCGTAGAATACATACCTGATGTAAGGAATAAGATAAATAGAGCCACCACTTAATGACAACGCGAGAACCGATAAATATTTACGTCTTTTTTCGTTCACTTTTCATTCCTCCATTTTATAAAATTATTTTTCAATATAAAGTGCATCAACTGCACATATTCCTTTTTCATATACGAAAACAGGATTAATATCCAGCTCCCTCATTTGATTTTTATGGTCACATGCAAGCTGTGAAACCTTTACAAGAGCCTCTACAAAAGCGTCAATGTCTGCTTTTTTATTTCCCCGGTATCCTTGAAGCATTTTTATGCCCTTTAACGAATACACCATTTTAACAGCCTCCGCTTTTGAAAGAGGTGCTAATCCAAGTGCTGTATCTTTAAAGATTTCTACAAAGACACCACCCAATCCGCAAAGTACACAGGGGCCAAATTGTGGATCATTATTAACACCAATAATCATTTCCACACCTTTAGGTGCCTGGTCACATATTTGGATACCAAGTATCCTGGAGCCAGGGCAATGCTTATTGGCATTTTCCATAATATCTAAGTAAGATTGTTTTACTGCTTCTTCATCTCTTAGATTTAATTTAACGCACCCTACATCCGATTTATGAAGGATATCCGGGCTATCAATTTTTGCTACAACTGTATCTGTTTTTAATTTTTTAAAAATAGCAACAGCATCTTCTGCAGTAGTGACAACCTCAAAATTACCACAATTGATTCCATATTCAGCAACTATTTTCTTACTTTCAGATTCTGTTAATGCACCTTTACCAGTTGTAATAGCTTCCTCCGGAATCATTACATTTAAATCATGATCATCTGTGTTATAATTAGCAAAATTCAGAATATTTTTGATAATCTTAAATGCATACAAAGATGTAGGTAGTACCGGAACACCTATTTTTTCAAGTTGATCAACATATCCAAGATTCCTTGTATTTTCTGCAAATGGCAGCATAACAACAGGTTTTGCCCATTCTTCCTTACAAACCATTTCCAATGCTTTACTCATATAGTAAATAGCGTTGTCGGCAATTTCCTGTAACAGAGTGTAGCCGACAGCAACCATCCCAACATTGGGATCTTTCATTACTGTTTCTAGTACGGCTGCATATTTCTCGCTGTCATAAGACAATGTTGCCGTAGAGTCCAAAGGATTGTTTGGCGTTGCATAATCAGGCAGCATTTCATTAAGCGTTTTTAAAGTTTTGGCTTCAAAATCTGGGTAATCCACACCAATTAACTGCCCTAAGTCTGCACAAATACCCGTTTCTCCTCCAGATAAGCTGATACAAGCGAAACCTTTATTCTTAGGAACAATATTCAAGGTAGCTAAAGCTTGGGCTGTTGACATGAGTTCTTCAAGATCGTCCACACGTATTACCCCAAATTTTTCAAATAATGCATCGTAAACCTTATCCGCTCCCGAAAGACTTCCTGTATGAGAAGCCGCTATGGCCTGCCCTTTTTCTGATCGTCCGGTCTTTAATACAACTATTGGTTTTTTCTTTATTGCTGCTTTTTTTAAAGCCGCAATAAATTGTTTAGGCGCTTTTACACCTTCCAGATACATAGCAATCACTTTCGTATCCGCATCATCAATTAAGAAATCCAAGTAATCTTCCATCTTACAAATTTTGCTATTACCAGAAGAAATACTATAAGAAAACTTCATTCTTGGACTGTCCATCATAGAAAGAGCAAGCTGACCACTTTGCGATACAACACCTACAGAACCTGTTCGGTCTCTTTCATCGGAAATAAAGGCAAAGGGATACATTTTATCAATAAAATTGGCATACCCTGCACAATTTGGTCCCATTAATGCGATGTCTAACTCTTGACATAAATCCATCAATGAATTTTCAGCTGCGATTCCTTCTTCTGTGCCTACTTCTCCATAACCGCTTGCATAAACGACTGCACCTCTTACGCCCTTTTTTGCGCCTTCTCTTAACAAGTTTTCAACGGTACTTTGTGGTGTACAAATAACGATTAAGTCGACTTGCTCAGGTAGTTCAGTAATACTTGAGTAACACTTTTTATTAAAAAC
>JAKSCF010000650.1 GCA_022360735.1 Clostridia bacterium | reverse complement strand
TTTGATATGCAACGAATTTTGGTGGAATGGGATGGTTATATACAATATTTGTTGGAAACAGAAGTCATTACCGCAATTACAATAGATGCCGCAAACAGAAAGTGGGTAGGTACAAAAAGTTCAGGTGTCTATCTCCTTTCAGAAGATGGTGAAAAACAAATTCATCATTTTACTGCCGATAATAGTCCTTTATTGTCAAATGAGATTACATCTATAAAGATAAATGCTGATGGAGAAGTTTTTATCGGAACTGCTGCGGGATTGATTTCATTCAGAGGTGAAGCTTCTGTTCCCAGAGTTGAAGGTTCCAAAGTATACGCATTCCCTAATCCTGTCAGGGAAGGATATTCAGGATCAATAGCGATTAAAAATTTAAGTCAGAATTCGAATGTAAAAATTACTGATATAAGCGGAAACGTAGTTTTCGAAACACATTCATTGGGTGGCCAGGCTATATGGAATGGTTATAATTTTGAAGGCAAAAAAGCCGGAACAGGAGTATATCTGGTTTTTGCCAGCAATGAAAAGGGGACTGTAAATTTGGTAACTAAAATTTTATTTATTAATTAAGGATATGCTGACAACTACCAAAGGCATCGTATTTCATCAGCTTAAATATTCGGAAACGAGTGTGATTGCAAAAATTTATACAGAAATTTTTGGTTTACAGTCTTACTTAATTAAAGGTGCCAGGTCGAAAAAGTCAAAAATAAGTCCGGCATTATTACAGCATTTATCACTTGTAGAATTAGTGAGTAACCATAAAGAAAAAAGCAATTTACAGCATATTCGGGAACTAAGAAGTTCACATCAATATTCAAGTATACCTTTTGATATTGTAAAAAGTTCCATTACCGTTTTTGTGAATGAATTATGTTATAAAGCAATTCAGGAAGAAGAATCCAATCCAAAATTGTTTAAATATATTTATAATGCCATGCAATGGCTTGATTTAACAGAAAATGATTTTATCAATTTTCATTTGATATTTGGAATAAAACTTACAACTTATCTTGGCTTTTATCCCAGAGGAGTTTATTCTCCGGTAACCTCCTTCTTTGATTTGGAGGAGGGAAGCTTTGTAAATGTCAGGCCGTATCATTCAAATTATATTGTTGATGGAGAAGCTCAATTATTCAGTGATTTAACAGAATATACATTTGAGAATTTAGCATCTTTAAAACTCGATAATCAAAAACGAAACCTATTATTGGATTACCTGATTCAATATTATCAATTACACCTTCCAAATTTTGGGAATATGAAATCTCCTGAGGTTTTGAGGACAGTTTTGAGTTGAAACTTATACCTTATTATACCGGATTATACCGGTCACAAATTGTGACCAGTTTAAAACCTACCTCAAATTTTATAGATATCCAATCTTTTTTCTGGGCTCATTCTTTTTTTGAATCATTTGTTTCAAAGCTTTGAATACGATTGCAAAATTTTCATCATATTTCTTCTCAAGTTTTTCTATTTTATCTGATAACTCTTTATGAGAATGCATATAAGTTCGCAATTGTACAAAGGCTCTCATAATTGAAATATTCACTTGTATTGCTCTTCACTATTAAGAATACCGGAAAGCATGGCTACCCCTTGTTCTGTAAAGGCCATTGGCATATATCTTGCACCTCCTCTTTTTGAGGTCGCAATTTGCGACCTCAAAAAATTAAATTCTATTTGATCGAGCTCAAACATAAAATCTTCAGGAAAACGTTGAATGTTTCTTTTTACTTGTTCCTTTAATCTTTTGGTTTCAACACCATAAAGCCTGGCTAAATCATAATCTAGCATTACTTTTTGCCCTCTTATTTCATAAATTAGAGATTCATAATTAGATAGAAGTGAATTTTGCATATTGAATAATGATTATCTAAGGTCACAAATTGTGACCTTAAAGATTCTATCTATTAATACCGGAAGTTAAATTATGTCTACTATTTACTTTTTATCATCTGAAGAATTTTATTCAAAGTCTTCCAGTTTCTAGAAGTAGCATGAGTATTTAACTTTTTCTCAAAAAATGAATTACTAATCTTAGTAAGGTGGTATTTGCTTTCACAATATATAAAGACTTCCTTTCCCTTAATTTGAAATTTATCCGGAGGAAAATCAAGCTTTTCTGTTATCCTTATATCTTCAGCATTCGGTTTCTGCTGTAAAAAAGTTATGACCAATTTTGAAGTATCTGATTCAGCATTGAAAAACGGATTTCTATCTGTTAGAGCTATATACTCTTCATGTGTTCTGATAATCACAGGAACTTCAAACCCAAATGACTTAAATATTTCTTTTTTCATTTTCTCTTCAAGAACTTGGATATTAGATTTGGGACAATCAAAAATAATATTTCCACTTTGAATATAAGTAATGATGTTCTTAAGCCCAATTGAGGATAGGACTGTTTTCAAATCATCCATTTTGATGATTCTTTTTCCTCCAACATTAATTCCCCGAAGTAACGCAATATATCGTTCCATATATTGTAAGATAAATATTTTAGATAAAATTCATTCCAAAGACTTTGGCAAAATTCTTTTGAAGCTTCATTTTTGCTTCTTCAAAATTTACTTCTTTACCTAATTCCTTTTGCATAGATGTGACAGTTTTATCTGTAAATCCGCATGGATTGATATAACTATAATAATTAAGGTCTGTATTAACATTGAAAGCAAAACCATGCATAGTTACATATCGGCTGGCTTTTACTCCTATGGCACAAATTTTACGTACGTTCGGACTATTAGTATCCAGCCACACTCCCGTTGCCCCTTCTAATCTTTCAGACTCTATACTATATTCTTTAAGAGTTTTAATGATAACTTCTTCCATGGACTCAATATATTGCTTCACTCCCATCTCGTATTGTTCAAGATCAATGATTGGATACCCTACGACTTGCTGAGGCCCATGAAAAGTAATGTCTCCTCCCCTGTTTATTTTAAAGAATTCTATGCCTTTCTGTGCAAGAAAAGCTTCGTTCATTAATAAGTTGGATTCAGAGCCGCTTTTTCCTAAAGTGAAAACAGGATTATGTTCACAAAATAATAAATATCCATTGGGAGATTTACCATTTCTTTTAGCATCCAGTAGTTCTTTAAATAACACTTCCTGATAATCCCAAGCTTCCTGATACCCTATTTTTCCTAAATTTTTATATGTAATATTTCTAATCATTACTATTAATCACTAATCAATAAAAAATAATCAATTACTTAATGTGTTTTTC
>JAKSCF010000471.1 GCA_022360735.1 Clostridia bacterium | reverse complement strand
TTAATTTTTGCTTAGGTAATGCAATCACAAACAAAGCACCTTTTACATCAGAATTTTTAGCCTTTATATTACCGCCATGACCTTCCACAACCGCTTTTGTTATGGCAAGCCCTAAGCCTGTACTTCCGTTTTTACCTTTATAAAATCTGTCAAATATTTTACCCGCTTCACCGGCTTCAAATCCATTTCCATCATCACGAATCAAAATTTTAATCAATGAAGCTGAAGCTTTAACTTCTATTTTTACATCACTTTTAGCATATCTTATACAATTGGCTATGACATTGATAAAAGCACGCATGAGTTTATCCTTATCAAAATAACCGGTTATATCTTCATGCAAGTCTTGAGTCATATTGATATTATTTTCATTGGCTAATATGTTAAGACTATCCATAACCTCTCTGATTATATCTTGAATCATATATTCTTTATAATCAAATATCTCTTCAACATTCTCTACTTTAGTAAGAAAAATAATTTCATCAACGATTCTCTTAAGCCTTTGACTTTCATCTATAATAATATTTAAACTGCCTGGAATTTCTTCTTCTTCAACAACACCATCTTTTATAGCTTCCGCATAACCTTGTATGGACATCAAGGGCGTTTTTAGCTCATGAGAAGCATTCTGTAAAAATGACTTTTGCTTTTCGTCGTATTCATATATCTTTTCCGTCATTTCATTAAAATAGTGAGCCAAATTTTCAATTTCATCACCTGTATTACATTTAAAATCCTGCTTCTTTTTGGATAAAGAAAACCCTTTCATAAACAGCGTCAGCTTTTTCAGGGGTTTTGTAATACTTCTGCTTAGAAAAGCAGCAATAATCAGCGAAAAAACACCTGCAACTATAAAGCTCAATAATTGGGATTGTCGTATTAATTGCTTTAAATAATTGATATTATTTAATCTAGTAAATAATATCACATGACCTTTTACGTTTTGTTGACTGTCGTATACTCTTACTCGTACCAAGATTAACTCTTTGTCATCTTTTTCTTGTGAAATTTTTCTGGCCTTTTTCATTTCTTCATCAGGTAAATTGGTATAAATTATTTTTTTATTGTTGTCTAATACAATAATTTGCTCATCAATAAGATTTCCGTATACCTTAAGCCGCTTTCTTTCCTTTATTTTTTCTGATATATTACCCCGTTGAAATGAAATTTGCTCAATCTCACTTGCAATAAAATCAGCTTCTTCTCTTAGAGATTTTCTGGTTTGATTTATTAAAAAATTTTCAGAAATTATAAATATCATCATCGTTGAAATGATGAGAAATACACATAATATAATAAAATATGTAAAAAACAACTTCGACTGAATATTTATTTTAACCATCAATTCTGTATCCGTACCCCCAAACTGTTACAATTTTGACATTAGAGTTTGCTGTTGATAACTTTTTTCTAATTCTTTTAATAATATCATCTATGATGCGCTCTTCTCCAATATAATCATAGCCCCATATTTTCTGAATCAGCTGTTCTCTGGTAAAAGGTTGATTCTTATTTTTTGCCATAAATTCTAAAACTTCATATTCCTTTGCGGTAAACTTCAACTCTTCTCCTTCTTTTTCAATATACCTTCTTGAAGGATAAATATGTAAATCGTCTAAGACCATGCTTTGCTGACGGATACTTTGATTTTTTTCCAGTCTCTTGAATATGTTCTTGATCCTAACCGTTAACTCTCTTGGACTGAAAGGTTTGGTCAAATAATCGTCTCCACCTAATTCAAGACCCAATATCCTATCCAATTCTTCATCTCGTGCCGATACAAAAATGATGGGCACTTCATTATCTATTCTAATCTTTTGACAGAGTTCTAATCCGGTCATACCGGCCATCATGATGTCTAGAACGATTAAATCCGGCTTTAACCGTTTTATCTCCTCGTAAGCGCTGCCGGCATCATTAAAGAGAGTCACTAAATAGCCTTCTTTCACTAAATATTTTTTGATCAAATCACATATGTTTCTCTCATCATCAATTACAAAATATGCTTCAATTACACCACCTGCTTCCCTATCCACCCAATAACGATCTAAACAAATTATATCAAATTACAGCAATAAAAGAGATAGAAAAATATCTAGCTGGTATCCTGTATAGGAACTATACAGGATACCAGCTATCCCTTTTTTTCAAGTGAAAACATCCATTTATTCTGTAACAGTCTCCAGAATCTCATTGAGTAAAGCAATCTTGTCTTCTAAATAGTCATTCACGGTTTCATGGCATTGGATCTCTTGCTCTAATAATGCCTCTGCTTCATCCATGTCTTGAGCTTTTATTGCCTCTTTAAACGCTGCTTTTGTTTCTCTTATTGATTCGCTTAACGCTTTCACCTCACCATTAATACCTTTTAATTCTTCTCTTATTCCTTTTACAGCTTCTTTTACTGCTTCACTTAATTCGTCTTTTTCAGCTTTCGCATCAATCATTCCATCTTTTATTGTAAGTATTTCTGTATTGAGATCATTTTTTTCAATTCTTAGGTCAATAATTTGGTGCAGCTCTTCATTAAATTCGTTGGCAATATTAATCCTTTCTTTCTTCTCACCTTCCTGGGGTTCTGCTGCAAAAGCAACCACCGCCGAACTTAAAACCAAAACAATAACTAACATTAGACTTAAAAACTTTTTCATTTTAATCTCTCCTTTTTGAGTTAATTTGTTTTTACAAGCTCATTATAGGAAAAGATTATGGTAAAAGATTGGTATAAATATGTGAAAAGTATATGAAAATTCTAACTGTTATAAACCTTCAGTCTCTCATTAACATATTCCATCAACTCACCCAATGTATGGGTCTGATTTCTTCGACAAAAATTAGCTTCCTCATCACAAAGAAAACACTTTCTTGGTTCAAACGCTAAGTCACTTCTTGTAATCTGTCCATATTTCATATGGATGATATCCACATCAAGCAGTCTACCAATAGTGGTAGACTCTTCATATAAAACCAAAAGGCGCTTTAATTCATAACAATCCCCTTTACAACTAATAAATCCTACAGGTCCACTTGTTACGTCATTAAACTCAACATGGTTGATATGGTAGCCTTCAAATTTCATTACCTCAATTAAACCAAAAAAAGCTTTAGTGAAGGCTTTTACTATCTTCTCATTGGATTTTTCAAGTCCCGGAATATTCATCGTCATAGAAACTAAATTATCTCCAAATTGACTTAAAATTTGTTCTTGGCTATCTTTTCTTTTTGACCTAGCAGCCAATAATTCAGCCTTTGTCAGGTTGCTCAAGCCATCACTCCCTTAACTTGCTTTACCACGTCAATGATTGTACCGTCACGATATTCAATAACACCAACAATATTTTCTTCAAACTCTATTGGGTTTGGCTCTCCTACCAGTTGTCGAACTTGTTTTTGCAAGTCATTGATATCTACCATTTTTACCCCTGCTTTGGTTAACTTCTCAATCAAGTCTTTCCTAAGTGGATTCACAGCTACGCCTCGGTCTGTAACCAATACATCCACCGTCTCGCCAGGTGTAATAATAGTTTGAACATTTTTAACCACAGAGGGTGTTCGCCCTCTCATAAGTGGTACAACAACCACTGTCATCTTTGCCGATGCTGCAGTGTCTGAGTGCCCGCCTGAAGCGCCACGGATATAACCATCGGAACCGGTCATAACGTTAACATTAAAATTCACATCGATTTCAAGGGCACTAAGAATAACCACATCCAATTTGTTAGCAATACATCCTCTTGTAAATGGATTTGCATAGTAACCTGCTTCAATTTCGTGGTGCATACGATTATTTTTAAAAGAGTTGGCTGCATATAAGTCAAAACTTTGTACGTCGTATAAGTGTTTGATTAAACCTTCTTCATGAAGTCTTACCATAGTTTCTGTAATACCACCCAGCGCGAATTTTGCCTTAATATCATATTGAATCATAGCTTTTCTAAGGAACCTTGTTACCGCCAGTGATGATCCGCCTGAACCGGTTTGAAAAGAAAAACCATCTCGAAAATAACCACTGTTGATAATCACTTTAGCGGCTTTTTCAGCTATTAGTAATTCTTTTGGATTCTTTGTGAATCGTGTTGCTCCTGTTGAGATACCATTTGGATCACCGATTTCATCAACCACAACAACGTAATCCACATCAACTTGTTTAATGCTTGCAGGGATATTTGGAAACTCAGCTAACGTATCTGTGATAACAACCACCTGGTCTGCATGTCGTGAGTCTGTTCTCGCATAGCCAAGTGCACCACAAATGGTTTTACCCCTTTCACCGGATACATTACCGTATTCATCCGATGAAGGAACACCCATAAAAGCGACATCAATACATAGTTCACCTGTTTCAATGGCTCTTGCACGACCCCCATGGCTTCTAAAAATTATAGGTTTTTCCATCAAGCCGCAAGATATGGCCTGTGCTAATTCACCTCTTAGCCCACTGGTTGTAATCCCGGTAATGACGCCGTTTTTAATATGCTCTATCAATGGTTTATGCACATCAATAAGTGAACTGGCAGCAAGGTATAAATCTTTAATACCTTTTTTTGCGATTCGATCCATAACCATATTGATGACTTTATCACCTGATCTATAGTGATGATGGAAAGAAATGGTCATACCGTCTGTTAGACCTGTTTTATCTATGGCCTCATCAATACTCTGAAGTAATTTACTGGATTGACACGGCTCAACGCAGGCAATTTTTCTACCATTAAATCTCATATCGGGATGTACTTCAAATGGTCCTGAATATAGTTGTTTATTCATCTTTTTCATTAATTCGTCAGAAACGTCTCTGCCTAATGTATTGATCATTTTCTCTACCTCCTATGATTCTGTTGCCATGGCTAATGACAACAAACGTTCAGCCCTGTCTACAATAGGTTTATCAATCATCTTACCATCAAGAGAAATAACACCCAGGCCTTTTTCAAGGGCTTCATTGGCTGCCTGCTGAATTCTTTTTGCTTTCATGACCTCTTCTTTCGATGGAGCAAACACATCATGTACGATGTTTACTTGCCTTGGATTAATAATAGATTTTCCGTCAAAGCCAAGTTGCTTTATCTGTTCAACTTCATGTCTCAATCCTTCTTCGTTGTCCACATCAGAATAAACCGTATCAATGGCATATATCTTTGCAGCTCTAGCGGCCATTAGAATCTGGCTTCTGGCTACCATTAGTTCGGCACCCTCATCACTACGCTTTGTGTACATGTTGGTTACGAAGTCTTCAGCTCCAATGGCTATGCCAATAATACGGGGTGACGCTGTTGCAATCGCATAAGCATTCATAACTCCAAGAGGGCTTTCCACTGCTGCCATTATCTTTGTACTCCCCACAGGGCGATTGTATTGACGCTCAGCCGAATCAATAATTTCTTCAACATCCTTAATGTTTTGAGGTGTCTCAGTTTTTGGAAGACGTATGACATCCACACCTGCTGAAACCACAGCATGGATATCTTCCCGGCCTAAACCGGACTCCAGTGAATTTATTCTTACTACGATTTCTGTGTCACCATAATCCATTGAACCGATGGCATGGTGCACCATAAATCTGGCACTTACTTTTTCAGTTAAGGCTATAGAATCTTCTAGATCAAACATTAGAGAATCTGCTCCATAGATACCTGCATCTCTTAACATGCCGGGATTATTCCCAGGGACATACAACATGGTTCTTCTTAACTTATCCATTACATTCCCTCCCAAGCAATATTCTTATCAATTCCTGCACCCAGATAAGCTGCACTTTGCAATCTAGCCACAATAGCAAAGTCAAGGGCACCTTTATCGATAGCAGTCACTTCACACTGGGAAACACCTAGTTTTGTTAATTCCTCTCTAATCAGTTCCCTGATTTGATTCCCAAATTGTTTTTCAACGACACTCTGTAAACGAATATTGATTTTGCCTTTTTGTCCAGGCTCAATCCTGATTTGGATATCACTGGATTCTAATGTACCTGCTATAGAACTTTTAATAATCCTCATTCCTTCACCTCTTCATTGTTAATGTCTGGTATTTGATCTTTTGATTTTTTCTATGATGGGTTTCGCTTCTTCTGACTGAAGAAATTCATAGGTCGTTATGGGAACAATTTCTTTCACTTCTTTCCACCGGTCATGACGGATGTAGTCTCTTACATAGGATGCGCTGATTATTTTTCCGCTTTTTTCTTTTCTGGGAATCTCAACCACATCAAGTCCTTTCCCATCAAGAATCTCTTTCATCTGTTCATTGTATTTTCTTGTAGTAATACTAATTTTTTCATCCCCTACAAATCGTTTTGTTATGCCAAGATATGGTGCGATTTTGTCTCTAAATATCAGAAGATCAAGTTTTGCATGCTCCACATCTGTATCGTCATCATCTTTTAAAAAATAGGTTGGGAACGTTGCCGATGAAATAATATAATCTTCCCCTTTAACCACATGGACCTGTTTATATTCAGAAAGACCTTCCTCAATCAGCCTGAATCTCACATCATTAGGAAAAAGAGATTTCTGCTCCCAGACAACAAAAAGATAAAGTTCATCACAAGATTCCAACGCTTTTTCAACAAGATATTTATGCCCTAAAGTAAATGGATTACCATTCATTACAATGCTTCCGACAATCTTATTCTCTTTATCTTTTGTCGTAATGTTTTCTAAAAATTCTTGGATGCCATTTCGCTTGCTGTCAAGCAACAGCACTCTATCTGTTGTAATTAATGGATAAAACCCTAAATATTCGAAGGATTTACCGTTCTCCGGTTTCGAATAAATGAAAATATGATTCTTACCGACTCGGTATAAATAGTCAATAAGATAGGTCATGAGTTTATTAATGGCTGACTGACCACGATAATCGTGATCCACGCAAATACTTCGTATGGTATTTCCGGCAACAGAGCCGGTTGCAACCAGCTTCTCTCCATCATACATACCAACAATTTTCTCCACAAAAGGATCAAGTTCAAGACCTTCTGTTGCCAGAAGTCTTTTTACTTCCATAGCCTCTTCATCAATGCTTAGAAAAACATCTTTAATCTGTAACTCTTTCACTGCCTCACTCCCATTTACCAACCAATTTTATTAAAGGTTCTAAAATAACATAAAAAAGACCAGTACAAAGTTAATACTTTGTACTGGTCCTCAAAAGCATATTAATATCTTTCTTGGCAACAGCAAGCTCTAATCATATAATCGTCTGTCTTATTGAACATAGTCCATATCTTCAATAAGCCTATGTTGCCTTAACTGTAACATCATACTAATGAATTGTCAATATATTTTCAAGATTAATATACAAAACCAGCAATTCTTTCGAGTAATTTAAATCCTGCAAATCCCATATTAAGACTATCCACCGGAAGAATCAGATTGATCGCCCTGGGCTTTATCCGATATCCTTAGCAGTATCTTATCTTTCTTTCTATAGGTATCTACACCTATAGATTCTAATGAACAAGGCATTGATAATATCTCGCCTACAAAGGTTTCTATATCTTTTCGATAACTGTGGTAAAAAGATTCTCTAACAAATCTTATAATACGCTCATTCTTACCTCTGTCTAACATGGCAGTCTCATATTTGGTAAAAGCATCAGCAGCTTCAATCTCTACAATATCCAGCCTCAAAAAGCTTTTCACAAATTTCGGGCCTTTACCGGTTTTGTCTTTTAAGAACATAGCAAATTTATTTTGGATGCCCTTCTCCAGTTCTTTCTTCTCTTCAGCATCTAGTAACATCTGATTGCCTACAACAAGGCTATCATCCTCTTCTATCAATAATTTATAGGCACAATCTTTGATTGTATCCATAAGCTCAGTAACATCCACCGGTTTAAGAATATACTTATTCACACCCATATCAATGGCTTTAATCACCACTTCCACATCTGAAAACGCAGTGGTCACTATAATAGCTACTTCTTTATCTATTTCACGAATTTTAGCACTCATAGTAATGCCATCCATAACCGGCATCCGAGAATCTGTAATAATTATATTCGGTTTATTTTGTTCGTACTTTTTTAATCCTTCTTCACCGTTTTTAGCAATTATCAATTTGCCAACTCTTTTCTTTAGAAAATGTGCCAGCTCTTCTCTAGTATCGTCATCATCTTCTATATATAGGACTTTTAAGTTTAACAATACATTATCTTTCATTTTCTTCCTCCAAAAAATGCTTCAATGTCATTGTAAAAAAAGCACCTTCATTCTTGTTCATCACTTCAAGTGTTCCGCCAAAGTGTTTTTCAATGATTGCTTTTGACATGTATAGACCAAGCCCTGTCCCATTTTGCATGTCTTTTGTCGTAAAATACGGATCAAAAATACGTTCTATTACTTCCTCATCAATACCTCCTGCATTGTCGAACAAAGTGATTTTCAACGTGCCTCCATTTACAGAGTAATTGATTTCTATTTTTTTATCTGAATATTTTGCACCCATCTTGTCATCTCTTATTTTATGCGCATCAATAGAATTATTGATCATATTTAGCAGCACCTGTGCCAAGTGGCTTGAATATCCATAGCACATAACAGGTTCATGGTTCAATACTTCAACTTTAATACCATATAGCTTGATTCTCTCTTCAAACAAATGCAATGCCAACTCAATGGTTTCATTAAGATTAAATACCTTCTTACAATCCTGGGGTTTGAAGAAATGCCTAAAATCATCAATAGTATCTGACATTTTGTTGATGATATTAAAGCCTTTTTCAAACTTTTTATCAAGAAACCGCCTTGACGCTTCATCAATATGACAGTCCCTTAGTTCATCCATCATATTGTTTAAGATAAAATTCAATGTATTCAGAGGTTGTCTCCATTGATGGGCTATATTACCAATCATCTCACCCATAGCCGCATGTTTGGATTGCATTAACATAAGGCTTTCTTTACGTCGATTTTCATCAAGTTCTTTCTTAAACATATGCTCTAATTGGATATTGATCTGTTCAAGTTTCTGATGGAGCAAAGTTGTGGAGTCATAGCTAACTGTATCCACTTCATAACTTTCATCTTTCATTCGTGTTGCCAATTCATTGACAATACTCATAAAACGTCTTTCACTACGAATTAATATCTGTTCTTCTTGTTTTCTTTGAGATATATCTCTGGCTATATAAAGCAAACGTCGGTTACCATCAAGTTCAAAGACAGAACACTGTGCTTCCACAGGGACTTTAACTCCTTTTTGGCTAACCAACACTGTCTCATATAGAGTAGCATTTCCTATATCTAAAGAACCAAATCGCTCTTCTAAGTCTTCTTTATCATGATCTAAATCCAATTGTTCCAGTGTCAAAGTCGAAATGACTTCATCTGGGTAACCAAATACCTCTAAAGCTTTCACATTCTGCTCAATTAGATGACCTACATGTTTATCACTAAAGTCAACGATAAAGATACAATCCTTGGTATTGGCAAATATCGCTGTGTATTTATTCAACATTTTTGTTAGTTCACTTTGAAGAATCTCTCGTTGCCTAATATCTTCGGCCAACTCAATATT
>JAKSCF010000562.1 GCA_022360735.1 Clostridia bacterium | reverse complement strand
TAAATTATTAGACGAATAAATCCATCAGAAAAGAGGGCTCTTAAGCCCTCAATCTTATTTTTAACCCTTACAATTTATTCATATCGTAGAGCATGTATCGGATCCATTTTGGCAGCTTTTTTTGCCGGGTAATATCCAAAGAATATCCCAACGCTCACTGAAAACAGAGTTGCCACAATGATGGCTAAAATAGATAGGGTTGGTGCAAATCCTATAATCAAAGAAATTCCTAATGAAATCAAAATACCAAATACAATACCAATCACACCGCCAATACCCGTAACAATAATGGACTCCACTAAGAATTGCAGCATCACATCCTTATATTTTGCACCTATTGCTTTACGAATGCCTATTTCTTTAGTCCGTTCAGTAACTGACACCAACATTATATTCATAACACCTATGCCGCCTACCAATAGTGATATGGCTGCTATTGCCCCAATGACCAAGGTCAATATGCCCGTCACTTTATTGGCCATCATCAGTTCACTTTCAGCAGTATAGCTTCTATACATATTTTTACCTACTGCATTGTGTCATCTTTCGATCATGCTCAACATTTTATCCAATACCGGTTGTACAGATGTTACCGTATCTTTAAAATTAATATGAACACCCCAATAAGAGCCCGACATACCGAACATCTGCTCCATCCTTGAAAGCGGCACATATATTTCTAATGGGGGCTCCTGATTTCCTAGGTTAGCAAAAGCCATCTTTTTCTCTTCCATGACGCCTACGATCACAAAAGTGGCTTTATTATGATTCAAATTGACAACGATTTCTTCTTCTAAAACATTGGTCCTTCCAAAAGCTTTCAAAGCTAAAGCTTCACTTATAACGGCTACATTTCTTTTGGTCTGCATATCGCTTTTTAAAAGGTATCTTCCACTTTTCATTTTTATGTTCTCTATTTTATTAAACTGCTCATTAACCCCCATAAGCGACACGTCGATCTCTTCTGTTTTCTTTATAACTTTTCCATTATCAGAAACCATAGGGCTCATGCCTTTGATTTCCTCTTGAAATGCTTCAGCTAAAATATCCAAATCATCTTGAGATAGATAATCTCTCCTTAACGGATTTTCTCGCCAATTCATACCTATGTAGGCACGGTTAACACCAAATGCTTCAAATTCTTGACGAATCATTTGCTGGCTGCCTTGTCCTAAGGATACAATAATAATGACAGAACTGATGCCAATAATAATACCCAGCATAGTAAGGAGAGAACGCATTTTATTAGAAAAAATTGCTTCTACAGCTATCTTTATACTTTCAAAAATATTCATCTTCTCACCTCAATCATTTGCTGCTAACCATTCATCTTGTACCTTTTCACCATCCCTAAAGTGAAGAATTCTTTTGGCCTTGGCTGCAATATCCTGCTCGTGGGTTACCAGAATAACCGTTGCACCTTCATCATTTAGCTTCTTAAATATATCCATAATTTCATTTCCTGATTTGGAATCCAAATTCCCCGTCGGCTCATCTGCCAATACGATGGCAGGTTGATTGACCAACGCACGGGCTATGGCTACTCTTTGCCTTTGCCCTCCTGAAAGTTCATTGGGTTTATGATAAAATCGATCGCCAAGACCTACTTTTACTAATGCTTCCTTAGCAAGTTCTCTTCTCTCAGCAGGCTTCATCCCGGCATAAAGCATAGGTAGTTCCACATTTTTCAAAGCACTACTTCTGGACAGCAAATTAAAAGACTGAAATACAAATCCAATCTTTTGATTGCGGATTGCTGCTAATTCGTCATCTGTCATTTGATCTACACGAACATCATCTAGATAATATAAGCCTTTTGTCGGCCTGTCTAAACAACCTAATATATTCATTAAAGTAGATTTACCTGATCCGGAAGGCCCCATAATGGAAGTAAACTCACCTTCTTCAATTGTTAAATTAACTTGTTTTAATGCCGGTACTTCAATTTCTCCTAACTGGTAAACCTTACTCATATCTTGAATTTTAATCATTCTGAACACCTGCTTCTGATACATTCACTTCTTGATTCAACAGATCTTCCATGGGATTTAATTCAACGATATCCCCTTCTTTTATACCGTCAGCAATCACTTCAACAGTCAGGGAACCTTCTATTCCGGTCTCAATCTGATATTTCTTATGGTTTTCTCCTTCAACAACAAAAATATACTGAGTGCCATCCTTAGTCGTCAGAATAGCTTCGTATGGGACTGTTAAAACATCCTCTTTTCTGTCACATAATATGTCTACCGTAACATTAAATCCTGATTTAAGCACTGATTTTTCATCATCGATAATGGTCTTTACCTCAACAACCGATTCTGTCCCTTGGCTGGATTGAAGCTTCTTTGCAAAGGGACTGATAAAAGTAAGCTCTGATTCATATATATGCTCGTCAATACCATCAGAAGTCACTGTAACTTTGTCCCCAACGGCTACATTCTTAGCGTCATATTCGCTGATATTCGCTTTTACTTCCATTTTGTTATTATTGACAATATAGAAGAACTGCTTTTGATAGCCTATGGTATCGCCAAGTTTCATATATATTTCTGCTACTATACCTTCTATTGGACTCTTAATAAAGTGTTTTTCTCTCTCACTTTGTAAAGAAGTATATTCTAATTCAGCTAGATTAACTCTGTTTTTTTGTAAGCTTAAATTTTGGACATAACTGCCATCTTCTACTTCATTTTTAGCGATGATATAATTATTGTTGGCTTCGTCCATAGCCATTTTAGCTTCGTCCAGACTAACTTTACTGACTGCTCCTTCTTGGAACAATCTTAAGTTAGCTTCATATTTATCTTTCAGGAAATTATATTTTTGTTCTAGGTCTGATAAACTCACCTTAGCGGAATTCTTATCCACTTGGCTCATTTTTAGCTTTGCTTTTTCTAATTCCAAGTTGATACGCGCTTTTTCAATTTTTTCATCAATATCAGTGGTATCAATAACCGCTAAAAGATCGCCTTCTTGAACATTTTGGCCTTGCTCCACTTTCATTTCCTTTATGGTCCCTTGTACAGGGGATAAAATAATTTGCTCATTAAGGGATTCCACAATACCATTTACTTTAACACGATACTCAATATCCTCTCTCATTACCACAGCTGTCCGAGATGCCATAGTCGTATCAGCCTTGGCACCCAAAGAAGACACAACTATTACAATCATAAGAATAATACCCATAAAAATAGAAAGCTTCTTTCTCTTGATGATTAAAGCTTTGATTTTTTTTAATATATTTAAAATAGGATTAAAGATTATTCGCATAATTTCACTCCCCCTAGATGATATGTATCAACTGTACTATTGATAGTACAGTTTCAGTATGCTTTGTAAAAAGTCATTTGTCAAATTATACTAATAAATGTATATAATAATACTTGAATGGCTTTATTCGTTTAATAATTTAGATATATGCTAACGATGCGTATAGCATTACGAAGTATATTCCTTGTTTTGCAAGCAATATTATGAAATGAAACTCTTATATCTATCATAACATAAAAGCGTTTTTTCTTAACATGTATAATAAAACCTTGAATTCAATTTTATTCCATTCAAAAAAATTCTTATTTCTAATGCTAAGAACTACTTAATACTCTATATATTTTTCTAATTAAATGAAAATACTACAAGTAAACTCATTAAATGGTGGAGGATGATAGCCATGAATAAACCAGCATACTTAGATTTATTAGACAATAATGAACTAGAGAAAAGGGTTAATATTTTAAAACAAATGCTTAAGAATTGTGTTCTCTGTCCACATCAATGCGGTGTTGACAGATTAAATGATGAAAAAGGATATTGTAAGACCTTAGATCATTGTGTTGTTTCGGGTGCTGAAGCACATTTTGGCGAGGAGAAAGAATTAGTTGGCGTACATGGGTCGGGAACAATATTTTTTTCTTACTGCAATTTAGAATGCGTATTTTGCCAGAATTACGAAATAAGCCACTGCGGAGAAGGTCAAACCGTAAGCTCTTATCAACTTTCAGATTTAATGCTTTCTTTACAAAGCAAAGGATGTCATAATATTAATCTTGTTTCACCCAGCCATATAGTGCCCCAAATTGTTGAGGCTGTATTCTTAGCAGCAGAAAAGGGACTTCAAATTCCCATCATATATAACACAAATGGCTATGACTTAGTGGATACCCTTAAATTATTAGACGGTATTGTGGATATTTATATGCCTGATCTCAAATTTTCTGATGATCCAACTGCATTTCAATACTTAAAAGTAAAAAACTATTCTACCATTGCCCAAAATGCTATAAAAGAAATGCATCGGCAGGTTAATGATCTTCAAACCGATGATAGAAACATTGCTTATAGAGGACTTCTTATTCGCCATCTGGTAATGCCACAAAATATAGCAGGCTCAGAAAAGATAATGACATTTATAGCCAATGAAATATCTAAAGATACCTATGTCAACATTATGGCTCAGTACTACCCTGCTTATAATGCCTTTCAATTCCATGAACTCAGCAGACAAATATCTGACAAAGAATATAAAATGGCAGTTGACTCAGCAAGATCAGCAGGACTGAAAAGATATCAATCCAGTATTTAATTTACCCAGTAACACCAAAAAGAGATACTTGCTAAAAGATTATTTCTTCGAACAACTACCCCTTCTTATAAGATGACAAAGTTGAAGATACTATTATCTTTGTACTCTACCTGAGCCATCCCCGCCCATTAGATTTTTTACTTCGTTAACCGTCACTTGGTTAAAGTCTCCCTCGATTGTATGTTTAAGACATGACGCCGCAACCGCAAAATCAATTGCTTCTTGTGGCTCACAGTCTGTCACAAGAGTATAGAGTAGCGCACCAACAAAGCTGTCGCCGCCGCCAATTCTATCAACAAGCTGGATATCATACTTTTTAGAGAAATAGCTCTCTCCATCCGTATACAGCATAGCAGACCAACCGTTGATGCTAGCTGAATAGCTCTCTCTGAGTGTAATAGCCACTGTCTTGCATCCATATGTTTTTTCAATTTCTTCCGCTACCGAAATATAGCCCTCTTTGATAATTTTGCCAGCTGTAACATCTGTGTTCTCTGCGCTTATACCTAGTACTTTCTCTGCATCTTCTTCATTTCCGATGCATACATCCACATACTGCATCATATCAGAAATAATTGTCTTGGCTTTTTCACTTGACCAAAGATTTTTTCTATAATTAAGGTCCATGCTCACAGTTATGCCTTTTCCCTTACATTTTTTAAGAGCTTCTATAGTTATCTCAATGCAATTATTAGAAAGGGCAGGCGTAATACCTGTTGTATGGAACCACGTTGCACCCTCAAGAATGCTATCCCAATCAAAATCGCTTTTTTCAGCCATAGAAATCGCTGAGTATTTTCTATCATAAATTACTTTAGAAGGTCGCTGAGATGCACCTTTTTCTACATAGTACATACCAAGCCTCTCACCACCTGTTGCAATATCCTTTGTTAAAACATCATAGCTCTTTAGTGTTTTTTTCACAAGCTTACCTAAGTCATTGTCAGGCAATTTACTAACAAAGCTTGAGGTAACCCCATAGTTGGCAAGAGATACTGCCACATTAGCTTCCCCACCTGCAAAAGTCACATCAAAGCTAGTCGCTTGCAACACTTTTTTATAACCTGGAGGGCATAACCTACCCATTATCTCTCCAAAACATACTACTTTAGCCATATTCTCCTCCTCTTATAACTGATCTACAAAGGCCTTAGCCAACTGAGTCAATTCTTCAAACTTATCCTCGTTAATAAGTTTTTTATTAACAAGACTTGAACCCACCCCCACCCCTGCAAGACCACAATCCATAAACTGTTTTATATTATCAACATCAATCCCTCCCACAGCTAGCATGGGGATATGGGAAATTGGTGCCTTGATTGCCTTGATATACTCTAGTCCAAATACACCTGCTGGGAATAGCTTAGCAAAGCTAGCACCCTGCATGTTGGCATCTACAACTTCACTTGGCGTTAACACACCCGGTATAGAAACAAGCCCAAGTTCTAACGTTTTTCCCACTACAACCTTGTCGTAGTTAGGTGAGATGATGTAAGTGGCACCTGCTTTATAAGCCAGTTCTACCTGCTCTATTGTCATTACAGTCCCGGCCCCTAAGCAAATCTCATCAGCCATCGTTTCTTTAATAGATTTAATCGCATTGTAGGTTTCTTCGTTTCCTCTCTGACTTGACTGATTAAATGTGATTTCTATACACTTTACACCACCTGCATAAAGGGCCTTGCACGATGGTATAATCTTATCACTACTCACACCTCTAATAATAGCAATGATTTTGTTTTCTCTTATTGTTTCAATCGTTCTATTCATTATTTTCTCCTTATGTTACATGTACTTTGGTACAATCAGTTTTGGCAAAAACAGGATAATATCTGGTACAAAAACAATGATTAATAAAATCATCATCACCACGAAAAGTAGCACAAACAAATCCTTGAAAACCGTTTTTGCGTTGACACCTGCTATGTTGCTGGCCAAAAGAAGGCATAGACCGTATGGCGGTGTCACCAAACCAAAAGCTAAAACCAGGCATATAATCATCCCAATATGAACAGGATGCAAACCTAGACTTATGCCCACTGGCACTACAATCGGGACAAAAATATAAATAGCAGGTACTGCATCCATAAATGTTCCAAGTATCATAAACAGTCCTATAATAAACAGGATATACCCGCTTGGTGACAAATTTAAGCTGAGAATTAGATCTTCTACTAGCTTATTAACTCTAAAATAGGCTAATAGATACCCAAAGATATTGGCACTACCAATACAGAAAAGTGTAACCGCACTGGTCTTGGCAGAATTTATAAAGATATTCTTGAGTTTTTTAATATCTAGTGTTTTATAAACGAAGAGAGTCAAAAACACACTATAAAACACAGCAATAACCGACGACTCTGTAGCAGTAAATATTCCTGTAATAACACCACCTATAATAATCAGTGGCATCAGCATAGTTAAAAAAGCCCCCTTGAGCGCAATCAAACGCTCTTTAAGTGTAAACTTTTTCTCTTTTGGGTAGTGATACTTGAGGGCATAGACATAAGAGACCCCCATAAGAGATAACCCGATTAAAACACCTGGAATTGCACCCGCTAAAAACATAGCTTGAATCGACGTATCTGCAGCCGCTGCATAGATAATCATAATAATACTAGGTGGAATAATCTGTCCAAGAACAGAAGAAACACACGTTATGCCCACTGAGAAGGACTTAGAATATGCTTTTTTCACCATAGCAGGTATAATAACGGTACCAACTCCAGACGTATCTGCAACAGCTGAGCCTGATACACCACCAAAAAGCATACTTACCAGTACATTAACATGCGCCAATCCACCTCTAATATGTCCCACAAAAGCGCTTGAAACCGTCATGAGTCTATCGGTGATTTTCCCTTCATTCATGATATTGCCTGCTAATAAAAAGAACGGAATAGCAGTCAATACAAAGCTATCAATTCCGAAAAAGAACTTTTGCATCAACTGCCAAAATGGAATATCTGTAAATACTTGAGATACAAAAGCAGAGATACAGAAAATAGAAATGCTAAGGGGTACTCCAAATAGCATAATCACTAATAAACCGACTAATAAAATTATAATAGCCATATACCTACTCCTTATAGTGCTTTAAGCGCCTTGATATCATCAAGCAATATTTCTAGTATAAAAATCAACATGCAAACGCCGCATACAACGGCTGATACATAAATAGCATTGGCAGGCATATCAATTGTTACAGCTGTCTTTCCCATATTTTTTTGAAAAAACTCCACTGCTGAATATACAAAGATGCCAATGGTACCCATAGAAACAATATCAACAAAAACTTTATTAATAAGTCGATTTTTTTTCCCCAGCATAGAGGATAACATGTCTAGTCCTAAATGTGCTTTTTCTTTTACCCCAATGGCACTGCCGATACATATCATCCATATAAAACATAAACTGATGACCTCTTGCAACCAAGGTAAAGGGATTTTAATAGCAAATCTACTTAATACTTGTAACATGGTGCATAGTGTCAACATAATGATGGTTATCAAAATCAATACGCCTAATACTTTGTTTAGCATATTACAAAAATTTCTCATTCTTCCCTCCATAAAATGATACCTCCAAACCCCAAACCCATATGGCCTGACGCTTGGAGGTCATACTGAGCTTGTCCGCTCAGTTTATACTTCTATTGAGTAATTCTGTTAATAATATCAATTAGTCCTGCTTCTTCACCAAACTTAGCAAAGATAGGTGCAGTACGCTCTTTAATAGGTTCTTTGTCAATTGTTACAATCTCAACACCGTATTCTTCTACCATTAGCTGCTCTGCCTCTGTGCCTAGTTTCTTCTCTTCTTCTCTAGCAAACTTAGTCGCTTCT
>JAKSCF010000648.1 GCA_022360735.1 Clostridia bacterium | reverse complement strand
CATGTCCGAGTTTTTACTGTCTAATTATAAGTTTCTTTACTTTAGTATTTAGGGGTAGTACCAGCGAAGCTGTAACCAGGGACAAAGTATATATAAATAAGTCTAAATCAAATATATAGGACCATGGCTTACAGAAATAAATAAATTCTGCTTAAGCCATGGCCCTATATGTTAAATCATATTACTTACTAACTGGCTAATATGTCTAAAGTCAACCTTTCTTCCATATTCAAATCGAATTTTCCATATGGATTTATACAATATCCCAATTTCTTTTCAAGAAGCTCTCCTCCTTAAATAATAATATTTAGTATATTATTATTTTCGGCTATTTTGTCACTTTTTGATATATCTATACAATCCCATTAGTAGTAGAATTACATTATAAGAAAACACGTCCCATTTTGCATAATCAGGGACGTGTTAGGAATTACTGTGCTATATGTTAAACTAGCGGATATTTAAATGCAATTTTTTACTGACATAAGCATGAATCGTATAAATATTAAAGTAAAGAAACTTATAATTAGACAGTAAAAACTCGGACATGCATAAACTAAACTTTACCCAGTAATATCTCACCTTCAATTGTTAGACTAGGTATCTCAACAAATTCATGTTTTTTATGATTCATACTCATATTAAATAAAAGTGGAGTCATCTTGGTAAATACTTGAAGTTTGTCATTCGTAATTTCATATGAAGCAGAAACGTTCTTTTGATATATAAATGAGCAATTCTCTTTAAACAACGAGATAATACGTTCATTTGAGTATTCTTGATTTCTCAAATATTCACTTACTATATTACGTAGCTCTACCATGTGCATGTTTCCTCGAATAACCTTAATAATATATCCAGCCTCTACCAATACCCTTCTAAATTCAGAATAGTTGGCTGGTGAAAAAATATCCAGTATACAATCAATGCAATTGTCCTTTATTGGGAGCTGTGTTAAATCGCCGACAAACCATTTAATTGAATCACTCAAATCAATTTTTGATGCCATTTGGATTGAATCCTTTGAGATATCAAATGCAATTATTTCTTTCCTAAGTTTTTTGTAAATTTCTCTTGAGTAATAGCCTTCTCCACAACCTACATCAAGAATTGTCTTGACAGTGTTTATACTTGCCAATGTATTTATAACTTCTTGTAGTATATGTGAGTAATATCCTGTATTGAAAACCGCTCTTCTATTAAGATATGAGTCTTTGTTGTATGTCTGTTTTCTATTATTTAGAGTTAAATTTACATATCCTGAATTTGATACATCAAAACAATGTTTGTTAGTACAGTACAAACTCATTTTACTAAGGACTAATTCCTCATTGCAAATTGGGCATTTAAGAAATTTTTCGCTGTTACTAAATTTTAAGATTTTATTCATATTATCCTCCAATATTATATAATTCGAAAAAGCGAGTTATATAATACGGATACACCGCAAATAACTCGCGGTGCTATCTTAATCTAATATACATAATCATAAAGACTACCTCCTTATCCATATTCTCATCTATAATTATAACAATAATTATGTAGAAATAATTGTAGCTTTTAGAAAATCTACAATATAAGAAAAACAAATATTTATACACCCTGCATTCAATTGCATAGTTGTTGTCTTTCACCTGAAAGGAAGTAAAATTCTCAATTAATGTTTTATAAATTCATTTAGCATTTTAGCCAGTCTTGTGATGCCGATCACTATGTTTTCGTCTGAAGCATTTGAATAATTAAGCCTTAAAGTATTTTTCTTTTTACTATTAGGATAGAAAGATTCACCCGGAACAAAGGCGACATTATTTTTGATGCTTTTTATTAATACTTCTTTTGTATCAATATACTCAGGCACCGTTACCCAGCAAAATAAGCCGCCATTTGGTTCTGTATAATGTATTTCTTGAGGAAAAGTTGATTTCATGGTATTAATCATTAAATCTCTGCGCCGCTTATATACATTTCTAATTTTATCTATATGGGTATCCATATCATAAATTTCTAAAAATCTCGATAATTCTCTTTGGCTGAGAGAGGATGTATGCAAGTCTAAACCTTGCTTCGATAAAATATAATGTTTTAGCGTAGCTTCATCGGCTGCCACCCATCCTAATCGAAGACCTGGACAAAACGTCTTTGAGAATGTACCCAAAAAAATCACTTGACCTCTATGGTCTAACGCGTTAAGAGACGGTATAGGCGTCCCTTCATATCTTAATTCTCCATAAGGATTATCCTCAATAACAGGTATATCATATTGGCGCATTACCTGCATAAATTGCCGACGTCTTTTTTCCGACCAGGTTCTGCCGGTTGGGTTTTGAAAATCAGGTATGGCATAGATCAATTTGATTTTTTTCTCATTTAATAATGTTTTTTCTAATGCCTGTATATCCATACCACTTTCATCTGTAGGTATCTCAATATATCTGGGTTTATAAGCATTGAATGCATTAATCGCTCCCAAGTAGGTGGGGCTTTCGCATAAAATGGTATCCCCTTCATTTAAAAATATTTTTCCGGATAAATCCAAACCTTGCTGAGAGCCGCTTGTAATCAATATGTTGCTGCCTGTTAATTGAGTGCCAAATCTTTTATTCATCCTTTGCGATATTTGATTTCTTAAACGCGTATATCCTTCTGTTGGGGCATATTGTAAAGCTTCTTTTCCGGTTTCATCCAAAACGGAACAAGCTATTTTTTTAAGCTCTTCTATAGGAAAAACGTTTGGATCAGGCAGCCCTCCTGCAAAGGATATGATTTCGGGTTTTTCTGTTAACTTCAATAACTCTCTTATCTCAGATGCTTGAATAGAATTCATTCTGTTAGCCAATTGAACTTTCATTTTTATCCTCCTTTACTTTTTTTATCTAATAAATTGGAGTTGTATCCATATAGGTTGTGTTTTCCTTATCGCTATTGATTTCATCATTAATAATTGTCATTAAACATTTAATTCCTTTTTCAATTGCCTTAATACTAGGGCATGTAAAATTAAGTCTCATATAATTTTTGCCTTGTCTTGCTGAGTAAAATGTCTCTCCGGGTACAAAAGCAACATTATGTTTGCCGGCACTAATCAATATTTTTGAAGCATCAATATTTTCGGGTAATTTACACCAAATATATAATCCCCCTTCCGGGACATTCCAGGTCACTCCGCTGGGGTGATATTTTTGTAAAGCATTCAACATGCAATCCCTACGCTTCAAATACGCTTTCTTAACCTTTTCTAAATGACTTGATAACAATTTCTCGGTAATATATTGGTTTAAAATCCATTGACTTAAACTATTGGTATGAATATCTATATTTTGCTTTGCCAGAGCAAATTGTTTAACTACTGCCCTTGGAATCGTAAACCAACCAACTCTCAACCCCGGAAATAATATTTTAGAAAAAGTATTGAGGTATAAAACATAACCATAACTATCCATGGCTCTTAGGGTAGGTAAAGTTTCTCCATCATACCTGAGAAAGCCATACGCATCATCTTCAATGATTGGTATTTCAAAGTAATAAGCTAAATCAAGCAATTTCTTACGTCTTTCTAAACTCATGACGGCCCCTGTAGGGTTTTGAAAAGTAGGCATGGTATAGATTAACTTTGGTTTATATCGAATGATATGGGATTCAAGGATATCCATACGCATACCATTTTGATCAATTGGTACACCAATAACTCTTACGTCCATATTCCTGAAAAGCTGTAAAGCACCTAAATAAGTTGGTTCTTCAACAAGGATGGTGTCTCCTGTTTCCAGCAATACTCTGGCAATTAAATCCAGTCCTTGCTGAGACCCGGATAAAATCATGATTTCCTCTATTTTAGATGTAATCCCCATACTTTCTTGTAATGCCTTAATGCTGTTTCGTAAACCCACATGGCCTTCAATAGGGGTATGCACCAATGCTTTGTATCCATAGTCTTGCATCACCTTTACCGTGATTTTAGTTAAATCATCCATTGGATATAATTCCGGTGAAGCCATTCCGGCAGCAAATGAAATAATATCGGCTTTATTGGTAATTTCTATTAAATCCAATACAATGGAATCATTATTTTTATGTGCATTTTGATTATAAATTTGTCCCCAGGAAATGGGGTTGACCATGTTTTGATTATTTTCATCCCCAAAAGTTGCAGGCTGTGCCACAATAGTCCCTTTACCTACTTGTGAATCCACCAAACCACTGGCTTTTAATTCTCTGTAAGCATTCAGCACGGTGCTTCTGTTTACATTCAACGTTGCTGCTAATTTTCGCTCAGGCGGCAGACGATAACCGGAAGGCAATCGCCCGGCCAGTATTTCTTCTTGAATTTGATGATAAATTTGTATGTATAGCGGCGTACTGCTGTTTCTTGTAATTTTAATATCCATGTTGTAAGTCCTTTCGACATCAACCAATTTTAAAATTGGTATCATCCAATATGTATGTTAATTTATTATATTCCCATATTCATGACTCGACAACCACCAATCCAAGATTATTTTTGCCATCCAATTTATAATACCACGCTCATTTATGAGCGTGGTATTCAGGTTATACGATCCAATCTTATTTTCCCTATTAAAGATGGCTGTGGGTCTTTAATAAGGGTGAAAATTTAAGCGCTTTCGTACCTTATATCTTCCGGTGGAACGCCTAATTCTATTAACTTTTCTAAAGATGACTCCATGGCCTTTTTGGGACCGCACATATATACTTTATATCCCGCTAAATTGATATCGGAAAGATGATCGGTTACATGGCCTTTTCGTCCTTTCCAATCATTTTCTCGTGACACAATCCTTCTAAATTCAAATCTTCCTTTACTTTCTTTCTCAAGATTTTCTAATGCCTCTTTATAAACCTGTTCCTTTTCATATTTTGTTCCAAAGAGTAATTTTATTTCTTTTATGGTATTATTATTGTTTAGGATGTCGTGGACGATGGGTAAAAATGGCGTAACACCAATTCCTACACCAATAAGGAGCACTTTTTCTGCTGAAGGTTCGATGACCAATTCTCTACCCATTGGCCCTTCTAAATCAATGATATCACCTGTTTTAAACTGATTGAAGATAATAGATGTCCCATAACCATTTTCAACGCTTTTTACAGTAACTCGAACTTTGGTTTCATCATCATTGGTAGATGAAATGGTATAGGCTCTAAAGGTTTCAGGATCATTTAAAATTTTCACAAGCATAAACTGTCCCGGGCTATAGCTTACTTTCTGGGGCTCAATAAATTTTAATGTATACGCCCTGATATCATTTGTCAGCTCTTTAATTTCTTCAATCTGAGCTTTAATTCTTGTTCTGCTCTCAAAGCCTGATGTATTGATATTATTTTTGATCAATTGGGCAGTTTTTTGATTATTTAATGTTAAAATCTCTGCCGGACAATTCTCAACACAGGTTAAACAACGTATACAAGCTTCATGATCAAATTGATTGTGATCTGAGAATTCCTTAAAAGGTGCCAGCTGCATGGGACACACTCTTGCACATTTTCCGCATTGATGGCACATGGATTTATGGGACACGGTTACCTTTTCATCTGTTGTTTTGGTTACGCCTAATTTTTTTCCCAAGCTATAGGATAATTTTTGGACGGTTCCCATAGGGCAAAAGTTACACCATGTTCTGGGAGCAAATAGTAACCCCAAAGTTCCTCCGACGATGGTTACCATAATATAACTCATCACAAATATGAATCCTAACCTTTCGAAAAACATGGCTGACCCATATAACCCTATTACCTTTATGAATCTTCTTGTCAACATCAACATAAAGAAAGTAAAAAAAAGTATTGTTAACGTTTTTGAGCGAAAAAACTTGGGTATTTTTGTGTTTCTGCTAAACTTAATTAAAACCGAATCGTACAAACTTCCGTGAGCACATATATTCCCGCACCAATATCGTCCCTTAAAAAAAGAATACAGTGTTAATCCGATCATAACCGGTATAACCAAAAGTCCTATTAGAGGCTGCCACAAACCAATAATAGCTACGGAAAGCGTAAAAATAAATCCGTATTTTCTAATAATGGTAAAAGTTCTGTCTGTTTTAATATTATAGTTGGTTGCCATAATCTCTCTCCTAATTCAAAAGTAATTGTATATATCTATATATTACTATATTCGAATAATTAAATATTGTAAACAAAAAATTGAATTTTTTTTCATACAAATACTAACATTTTAACTTTAAATCTGCTTAGGATATATAAAATATTCTAAATTTACAGCATTTTTTTTATTGCTAAACAAATACGGATGTATTCACGATAAGCTGCGGAACGGCTGTAGAGGCCGTTCCTGCAAAATGATTCATAAAAACATATCTATTTTAGTATCAAACAAGTCTTTATACCTTTAATTGGTTAATGTATTGCTTTACTTCTTCTGCGGTTGAAAGATTTAATATATCATCTATTTTTTTAGCCATTAATGCTTGACTGGTATTTTTAACAATATATCGTGCTTTCAGTACGGAACCGGCACTCATACTAAATTCATCTAACCCCATTCCCAATAGAATTGGAATCAAATCAGGATTACCTGCTACTTCACCACACATACCGACCCAAATGCCTTGATTATGACCATTATCAATAACTGTTTTAATCAACCTGAGTAGAGCCGGATGAAAAGGTGTATATAAGTAGCTGATACTTTGATTCATCCGATCTACGGCAACCGTATATTGAATCAAATCATTGGTCCCGATACTAAAAAAGTCAACTTCTTTAGCCAATAAATCCGAAATCACAGCTGCTGCAGGTATTTCTATCATGATGCCCACTTCGATATTTTCATTAAAAGGTAAATTTTCATTTTGTAACTCTTTTTTACATCCTGATAAAATTGCTTTTGCAGATCTTATTTCTTCTACACTTGAAATCATTGGGAACATGATCTTGATATTGCCATAATGGCTTGCTCTAAGTAAAGCTCTTAATTGAGTTTTAAAGATATCCTTTCGATCCAGACAAACACGAATGGCTCTATATCCTAAAAAGGGGTTCATCTCTTTGGGCAAATCCAGATAATTGATTTCTTTATCCCCGCCTACATCTAGTGTACGAATGACTACAGGTTTATTTTCCATGCCTTCTGCTACTTTTTTATAGGCTTCAAATTGTTCATCCTCACTTGGAAGATTGTTTCTGTCCATGTATAGGAATTCACTTCGATATAAGCCTATTCCTTCCGCATCATTTTTCAAAACGCCTTCCAGGTCATCCGGTGTTCCAATATTTGCTGCCAATTCTACTTGTATCTCATCTTTAGAAATACTATTTTGACCTATTAATTGCTTTAAACTTTCTTTAAAAGTATTATATTCTTCTTGCTTTTTCTTAAGCATATTGATACAGCTCTCATCCGGATTGACATATATACAGCCTTCATCTCCATCATAGGCTATAAAATCGTCATCTTTGATATTTTCCAAAGCACCTTTAACACCCACTACAGCAGGTATTTCAAGAGTTCTTGCCATAATAGCCGAGTGTGAGGTGCTTCCGCCGGTTTCAGTGATGAAACCAATTACCTTTTCTTTATCCAATTGAGCAGTATCTGAAGGCGTCAAGTCTTTGGCTACAATAATAACGTGTTCATCTAAATGCGATAAGTCTTCTGTTTGGATGCCCAATAAAATTCTTATGACTCTGTCCGTGACATCTTTAATGTCTGCTGCTCTTTCTTTTAAATACGCATCTTCCATCATCTCAAATATAGAAATAAATTCATCCCTAACTTGAGATAATGCGTAGGCTGCATTGGTACTTTCAGTTTGAATCATTTCTTTAACTTTTTTCAAAAGTTCTATATCTTGAAGAATCATGATATGAGCTTCAAATATTAGTGCTTCTTCTTCTCCGATATTCTCTTTAGTGTGCTGACATATTTTTTGCAATTCTGTTTCGCACTGACTTATTGCAGCATTAAATTTGTCGATTTCTTCTGTCGCATTTAAAACTGTTTCTTGTTTGATTTCAAAGGTTTCCTCTTTTTTGATTAAGACTTTTCCCAAAGCAACCCCTGGTGAAGCAGCAATTCCTTTTAGCATTTGTTTTTTCCTCCTATTAATTAATTTCTTCAATTGTAATTTGGTGTTTTCCACAACGTCTGTAAGTATTTTTCTATAGTAACAATAGGTTTCAGAAACAATTTAAAATATTTTTTCTTCTCCAAATCCTGACTCTACCAATTCAGCTAGTTTATTCACTGCCTCCACTTCGTCTATTCCGTCCGCACAAATTTCTATTTCAGTGCCACACATAATTCCTGATGACAATATAGAAATAATGCTCTTAGCATTAAACTTTTTTGCATTAGAAAAGATTTCCACTCCTGATTGAAATTTTGATGCTTCTTGAACAAACATAGCGGCGGGTCTTGCATGTAAACCAGACTTATTCATTACTTTTACATTTCTTTTAAACATTATATCACTCCTTTGCTTTTTACGTAAGTGAAAACTCTTTCCTAACAATCTGCAACAATCTGCAAAAACTTCATTATCCATTCTAAAACCGAAGGTCTGCTATATAGACTAAAGGATAATTTGAATAGGGTTTTCTAATATGTCTTTTAACTCTTTTAGAAATTTGGCTCCCGGTGTGCCATCGATGACACGGTGATCAATGGTCATGCAGACATTCATAATAGGTCGAATTCTAATCTCATTTTCTATTACCACAGGCGTATCGATGATAGTACTGATGCCTAAAATAGCACTATTGGGCTGGTTGATGATTGGATTAAAATGTTTAATACCATACATGCCCATATTACTTATTGTAAACGTACTGCCTTCTTGTTCTTCAGGTTTTAGCTTCATATTAGCTGCTCTTGAAGCTAAGTCTTTTGAAGCTGTTACAATTTCTTTTAGGGACATTTTTTCTGCACTTCTAATAACCGGCACCAATAAACCTTCATCTAATCCAACTGCTAATGCAATACTCACATGGTCATGTAGTAAAATACCGTCATCTGTGTAAGTGGAATTGATAATGGGGTGTTTTTGTAACGTCTTTGCACATGCCAAGACGATGACATGTGTATAGGTAAGCTTCTCTTTTGTTTCATTAAAAATAATATTTTTTAAATTGTCTCGCAAACCTTTCATATTGGTCACATCTACATCAATATTTAATGTAAAAGCAGGTGCTGTAAAAAAAGAATCGCTCATTCGCTTTGCTACAGCTTTTCTCATAGGCGTTAGCGGTATCAGCCGGTTCATATCTTGCTCTCCGCCATCCATTGAATTTAAGACATCTTCTTTTATAACCTTCCCTTTAAAGCCGCTGCCTTTAAGGCTTGTTATATCTATATTTTCCATTTGGGCTATTTTCTTTGCCAGGGGTGTTGCCTTGCTCATTTCATTAAGGTGGGTTGTAACATCAATCTTTTGAATTCTTCCATTTGGACCGCTGCCCTGAATCTTTGTTAAGTCAAGCCCATGTGCCTTGCTTTTTTTTCTTGCAGCAGGAGTTGCTCTTACTTTTTCATTTTGCTCGCCGGCTTCGCCAATATAGGCTATCGCTGAAAACACCGGTAATATATCGCCTTCTTGGGCATTTATTTTTAATAAAGTACCGCTGACTTCAGCTTCAACTTCCATGTTGACTTTATCCGTTATGATTTCTAATAATATTTCGCCTTGTTTGACATAATCTCCTTCTTTTTTAAACCATTTAACCACAGTGCCTTCTTGCATATCCATGCCGGCCTTTGGCATAATCACTTCTATCGCCACCTGGACACCTCCTTTATCGGTTCATCACTTGATAGATTGCTTTTTTTATTTCGTCTTCCCTTGGTACTACAGCTTTTTCAAGTTCCGGATTATATGGAATGGGTACATCTTTACCACCCAGTCTTATGACCGGTGCATCCAGATAGTCAAAAGCTTCACTTTCCGTAATGGTAGATGCAATTTCTCCACCAAAACCACCTGTTTTCACTGCTTCATGAACAATAATCGCTCTGCCTGTTTTAATGACAGATTGGATAATGGTGTCGCAATCAAGGGGAAGCAGCGTTCTTGGGTCTATGACTTCTACATGAATGTCTTCTTTTTCAACTTCATCGGAAACCTTTAATACTCTTTCCAGCATTCTTCCATAGGTGATGATACTTACGTCTTTTCCTTGTCTCTTTATATCCGCTTTTCCCAGTGGAATGATAAAATCTTTATCATTGGGCACCATGCCTTTTTTTCTATATAACAGCTTTTGTTCTATAAAAATAACAGGGTTGTTATCTCTAATAGATGCCTTTAGTAGTCCCTTTGCATCAGCAGGTGTCGAAGGTGTGACGACTTTTAATCCGGGCACATGACAGAACCAGGCCTCTAAGCTTTGTGAATGCTGGGCTGCAGCCCCGGTACCTGATCCTGCGGGACACCTTAAAACCATGGGCACTTGGGCTTTTCCTCCAAACATATATCTCATTTTAGCGGCTTGGTTCACAATGGAATCCATTGAAATGGTCGTAAAATCCATGAACATAATTTCTGCAATGGGTCTCATTCCGGTGACTGCTGCTCCTGCTGCTGCACCGGCAATGACCGCTTCAGAAATGGGTGTATCTCTTACTCGTTCTTCTCCGAACGCTTCATACATGCCTACCGAAACTCCAAAAGCACCGCCATATAGTCCTACATCCTCCCCCAGCAAAAAGACATTTTCGTCTCTATGCATTTCTTCACTCATGGCTTCTCGTATGGCTTGTGCATATGTTATTTCTCTCATTTCTTACACCTCCTTTATGCGTAAACATCCTCTATAATGGTATCTAACGATGGGTTTGGACTATTATCAGCAAACTCTACGGCTTTTTCTATATCTTCTTTTGCCTTTTTTTGAATTTCATTGATTTCTTCTTTTTTTAAGATTTCATTTTCTATAAGATACGCTTTCAATCTTTTTATCGGACACTTTTGTTTCCATTCTTCTATTTCATTCTTTGTTCTGTAGACATTGGCATCACTTTTGGAATGTCCTAACCATCTATAGGTTTTGCTTTCAATGAGCACCGGGCCCTTTCCACTTCGGGTGTATTGGGCTGCTTGTTTTACCATTTTATATACTTCTACCGCATTATTTCCATCTACTATATACCCTGGTATGCCGTATGAATCCGCACGGGTTGCTATGTCTTTTATATTCATATGTTTTGACATAGGTACCGACATGCCATAAAGGTTATTCTCGCAAAAGAATATAACGGGCAGCTTCCACACAGATGCTAAGTTGACAGCCTCATGAAAGCTGCCTTCATTTGATGCACCGTCACCGAAAAAACAAAGGACTACTTTACCTGTTTTTTTCATTAGCTGAGTTAATGCCGCACCCACAGCTATACCGTGACCGCCGCCAACCACACCATTGGCCCCTAGGTTACCGGCCTCAACATCTGCAATATGCATAGAGCCGCCTTTTCCTTTACAATACCCGGTAGCTTTTCCTAACAGCTCTGCCATCATTTTATTTAAATCAATGCCTTTGCCTATGACTTGACTGTGTCCTCTATGGGTAGATGTGATGAGGTCCCCGTCATCCAAAGCCATGCATGACGCTACGCCGGAAGCTTCTTCTCCAACAGAAAGGTGTGTTGTGCCGTGAACCATTCCTCGCGCAAAAAAATAGCTGACCTTTTCTTCAAAGCATCGGGCTTCATTCATTCGCTTAAATATCTCCGTTAGTGTTTCCCTTTTTATGTCCATGAAAAATCCTCCTATTTTAATGTTAAGAGCAAGTATCGTACCAACTTGATATGAATCATTTGAATTGTTATAAAGCCATAAAAATAGACATTTTAGAATTTATAATCAATTTAATTACACATCCTGCGTGGCATTTTTTGTGGCATTTTTTGTTGGAATATTGCATATAATCAATTTTATATGTTTGCTTTTAACGTATTAGAAAAAAGGATAATTGATTAGCCGAATTATCCTTTTTTCACAATTATTTTTTGCAATTGAATTTTAATAAATTAGGGTGAAGTTTTCTTTCTAGTTCTGTAAATTTTTGATAGAGCTCATCTCCATTGTTGTACATAGATGATTTAATCCAATATCTTCCTTTATTATCCAGTCTTACGTATATTTTTTTTCCATAGAATTCTTTTACTCTAATCTGCTTGATATCATACCATAAATAACTATGTGCTCTTCCAAAAGCAGAAAATTCAAGTTTTTTATCATCATCAATAATGACCTGAGGTGTGCTCAATGATAAGCAATTGTTGTACAGTCCATATATAGTAATTACAATACATAACGTAAAAATATTAAAGCCTAAGTTCATCAAATTATTTATCACTGAGTAGATCAGAATTAATAACATGAAGATTGTCGGAAGAATAACAGCGAATAAATACCTTTGTGAATTGTATTGATAAACTTTCAAATTCATCCCTCTTTCAGATTAGCTGGTATTTTGTATAGGAATACAAGACACCAGCTATGAAAACATGTTTAAGCATTATTGGCCATAGGCATACTGATATAAGTCATTTGCTCTTTTAATTTCTTCTTGAGCCAATTCAATGGGTTCTCCAATATTCTCAGCCAAGTAATATACCTTTGCCGCGTCTTCCAACATAACAGCTGATACCAACGCATGATGCACATCCTTTCCAAAGGTGAGAACGCCATGATTTTGTAATAAAACGGCATGTTGATTTCCTATTTTGTCAATGATATATTCGCCTAATTCAGGTGAACCAACAGGCGCATATTTAGCGACCGGTACCTCGCCTCCAACTTCATTAGCCATAGTTGTAGACACAACTGGAATGCTTTTATTTAATACTGCAAAGCAACTGGCATAGGCTGAGTGTGTGTGAATAATACCGTTTATGTCTTTTTTTGTTCTATATATTTGTAAATGTGTCATTAGATCAGAAGATGGTTTTCTTTTTCCGTCTACTATCCTGCCATCTATATCTAGAATGACGATATCTTCTAATGATAATCCCTGGTACTCCATACCGCTGGGCGTAATGGCTATTAGCCCTGTTTTGGGATCTCTGCCGCTAACATTGCCGCCTGTTAAAGTTATCAGACCATACTCTTTTAGCTGCTTACCTGCTAAAATCAATTCTTTTCGTAAATCCATAAGTTGCATATGATTCCCCCTTTTAGGATACCTATCCATTCATACACTTGATGTGTATAATTGTGTGTCCGGTTATTCTGTTGCCGCTGCACTTTCTTTGATAATTCTTTTTCTATTGTAAATGGCCAAAAATAGTGCTATAACTCCAATCACAACAGCTCCAACTACCTCTAATTCCATTAATCTTGTTATCGACCATGTCATAGGGTTTGCTCCGTCGCAAATACTTGAAATCATCGTTGCACCTTCTGGAATAGCAAAATTTGCATTTATGGCACACTCCGTATGTAATGGTGCAAGATTTGTTGCTATTAACAAGCCCGCAGAGACAATTAATAATCCAACGATAAATGTCCTTAAAACATTTCCTTTAGTAACCGGAACAACCATAACCAAGGCAAAAGGTATAACTGCTAAATCTGCAAAGGGTAAAACTTTATTTCCTGGTAATATTGCTGCTAAAAAAATGGTTATTGGGACAAGTAATAATGAAACAGACAAGGTAGTCGGATGCCCTATTCCTACCGCAGAATCCAATCCAATATAAATTTTACCTCTATTTTTAAACCGTTTTTCTATAAATTCCTGAGCTGCATCAGATACAGGAATGAGTCCCTCCATTAACATTGCCGCCATTTTAGGAATTAATACCAGTACAGCACCTAGTTTTATTCCTAAGTTAAGAATATCTTTAACATTATATCCTGCTCCAATACCTATAATAAATCCAATAATGGTTCCCATTAATATGGGTTCACCAAATACACCAAATCTTTTTTGAAGCTTTTCTGCATCTACATTAATTTTGTTTATGCCCGGTATGATGTCTAGTATTTTATTAACGATTATTGCTATCGGTACATAAGCACCTGAAAAACCATGAGGAAGAGAAATCCCCGGTAACCCATTATATTTCTCTACACCTGGAGCAGTTAAATCAGCAATTACCATAATGATAATCATATTAACTCCCGCTGCAAACAATCCCCATGAAATACTGTTTGTAACAGCAGCTACAAAAGCACCTGTAAAAGCAAAATGCCAGTAATTCCAAATATCGATGTTAACCGTTTGGGTGGTATTGGTTAATAACATAATAATGTTTATAGCCAGCCCCAAAGGTATGATCAATGCACCAACTCTTGATGCAAATGCTATTGCTGCCGCTGCCGGCCAGCCAACATCAATAATTGTTAATTGCAGTCCCAATCTACCAACCATTTCTTGAGCGGCAGGTCCTAAGCTTTGACTCAATAAACCAATTACTAAGTTAAGACCTATAAAGCCAACACCAACCGTTAAGCCCGCCCTTAAAGATTTACCAAATTTAGCACCTAAAGCTACTGCGAAAATAGTAATGATGATAGGCATCATTACACTTGCGCCTAAACCCACAATGTAATCTAAAACTACCATATTTTCCTCCTTTAATAATTATTATAGGAATTAAAAGATGTTCTTATATGCCAAGGATCTCAATAATTTCATCAACTACTTTATCTACGCCTACACCTGTTAAAAATGCTACGCCCTGAACTACAGGAACCTTAATCCCGCTTGGTACCTGCGTAGTTGAAATAATCAAGTCATAATCATTTGCCTTTGAAGCTAATTCTGAAACTTTACACTGAACAGTAATTACATGATTCTCTTTTCCTTTTCGTTCAAGACCTGCCATTAATTTTTTTGTAGCCATTGTCGATGTGCAAATTCCTGTGCCGCATGCAATTAGAATTTTTTTTGCCATTTAATCATCACCTTTCCTTTCAAATTGTTCTTTTGAATACCCCCCATAAGAATACTCAAATCATAAGGATTAAGAATAATTACAACTTCTATAGTAATAAAGAAGATATATCCTCTTTTTTACTCCAATACGCTTGAACGTTATACTAAAATATCCTTAGTAACCACTGAAAAATTTTCTTTTATTTCTGCTGGTGTCAGGCTTTTTTGTATGCTTTCTAATATCTTTTTATCTTGAAAAATATTCATTAGTTTTTGAAGCAGCTCGATTTGTGTTTTCGATTCTTTAATAGCTAACATAAATAATATTTGAACCTCTACTTCTTGCTCTATTGCTCCCCCCATCATTTTAAATGCAACCGGTTTTTCCAGCACCGCTATTGCAATAGCTGGATTGTTTACATGCTCCGCATCTGTATGGGGAATTGCAACACCTACACCTTCTGTTGGTAAGCCTGTGGGAAAATTCTTTTCTCTTTCCAATATCCCTTGGATATAGCTTTCTTTTACAAAGCCTTTCTCATATAGAATTTCAGCAAGTTTGTTAATGCTTTCATCTGAATTTTTTGCTTTCATATTAATTACTATCAATTCTTCTTTTAATAATTCTTCAGTCACTACCATCTGGTTACCTCCCTTGATATATCCTTAAAGTGTCCATAATATCTTCAAACTGATCTTTTTCAATTATTTTTTCTACATTGTTCTCTGCTTCAAAAAAATCATATATTTCTTCAACAACATTAATACAGTCAGAAGTCAGTGCCAGCATGATAATAAACTTAATTTTTCTACCATTCCATTCTATTTCCTTTCTTAGTTTTCCTAACGCTATACCTGGCTTCAATACATAGCTTGGATCTGCGTGAGGAATAGTGACTTTTTTGGATAAAAAGGTTGGGCCAATTTCTTCTCTCTCCAATACTGAATAAACAAAGCCTTCTTTTACATATTTGTTCTCAATCAATAACCTACTTAAACGAAAAATGGCTTCCTCTTTAGAATTTGAATCCATATCCAATAAACTGAGTGATGAATGAGTTAAGTCCAACAGCTTAAACTTTTGTATGTATTTTTCTTCATCAGTTACTTTAGTATCACTATGTTTCATTAGATTTTTAAGGCGGCTGACACCGTCACCTTTAACAATATCTTCTAAGGATATAAAGGGAATATTACTTACATTTGGATTAACGGTTCCAACAATTGTAATGACATCATTCTTTCTTTGTATGTCTAAAATGTTTTCTTTAATGTTGGGTGCTAATGCCCCAATAAGTAAAATTTTTACATCTTCTTTATATCCAATAATTACATCTTCTAATAGTTCTTTTATTTTTTGAGCTGATCCCTGTCCTGTTATGCATATAGCTATAATCACTCTATTTTTTTTGCTTTCATTTTGAATTTTTTCATCCGTATTGACCAACCTGCTTATATACTTTGATTTTTCTTCAAGTGTATCTGCTATTTCATTTAAATCAGCATCCGGAAGAATAGATCGTCTGACCGCTTCAATAACCATTATGGTATTCGTTTTATTTAAGCTTCTTGTTTTAATACCTGTTTTTTCTGTAATAAGCTCTCCGAAGGTAATCAGAGAACCCATATCCACCAGCAAAAGAACACCTTTTCCTTCGTCAGCACTTTTAGAGACATCGATTGCTCGATTTAATGCGCTCTTGGGACTTTCATCTAAAGACATCTCCACAAATTTGGCATGAATAACGCCTAAAAGACGGTTTGCTACATCAGCCATAGCACTGGCTACATTTCCGTGAGATAATACAACAACACCAATTTTACCTTCCTCATCGGTTTCTTTTTCTTTTGTCATCATTCTTAAATACATGGTAATGAAACCAGCTTCATCATCTGTTAGCACAATATCAAGTTCTTCCTCAATGGTATTAACCATTTCTTTCGCTACTGCATATTCCTTTTTATATTCTCGTTGTATTTTATCTAATTGCGGATGTTTTACAATCTTTCCACGTTTTAATCGATCTATTGTTGTACTTAAATGGACAGCCAAAACATAGTACAAATTTTCTACGTTAATTCCTAATCGGCTCTTAGCTACCTTTATAATTTTTTCAACTGCATGTATAACCTCAATACCTACTATCTTAATCAAATCTTTTTTTTCCAGAGGTTTTATATTATCTTCTACTCTTTTCATTAATTTTTCTAATCGTTCTTCCATTTCGCTGCCAATAATATGATTAATCACTTCTTGAGACATATCTTGAGTCTGTAAGTCAAGATATCTGTTTTCAATATAGTGATAAATTTCATTAGGAAATGTATAAACGTCTTCATTTGGAAACACTTTATCCTGTATCACTTTAGGATGTACAATCAAGTCATTATTTCCAATCAGTTTCTCTGTCTCAAAGCGATTGGTTTGTATTCTTAACAGGCCCTTTTTAGCGGCAGGGGGTAACTCATCCATTCCGATTTTCATCATTTTTGTCTGGGCAACCATATGATTTAGGAAACTTCGGGCACATGAAACTTGTATATCACTTCTTAACTGCCCGATATTACCGGGACAATCATATAACAATAAGGCTCTTACAGCTTCATTACTAACTTGTATGATGTTTTT
>JAKSCF010000753.1 GCA_022360735.1 Clostridia bacterium | reverse complement strand
TCGAACCGAATAGTCTCATGAATCTTATGCTTTTTCTCAAGTTTTGACTTAAATCTGGTGATTTGCATGGATAGCTTATCAACAACACCGTCGAGAGATACGTACATGTCATTCGATGATTCTTCGGCCCTAAACATTGTTCCATTAACCGTAAACATGGCTTCAATGATTTGTCTGTTTTTGATAACTTCTAAAACGACATGAATTTCTGTTTCGCTTTTGAAGTACTTATCAAATCTAATGAACTTATTTTCAATAGCACTTCTTAATGAATCGGTAATTGTAATATTTTTTCCTGTTAAACGTATTCTCATGATTACACAACTCCCTTCAGCATATAGTAATATTATTCGCTAAAAATTAGATTATTCCTCTTACAAATTTAAAAATCATGAAATAATATACATTTAAATCGACAATTTACTCAATATTTCTCTGTGTAAAATCGACATAATGTTACTAAATTTAGCGGTTGGAAAAACCTGTGGATAATGTGAATAAGTCTGTGAATAATTGGTTTTTGATTATTTATTAGTGTGGAAAAAAATCAGAGAATTATTCATGAATATTTATACATGAATAAAAAGGGTTTTTTGAATAAACATTGAAAATATAAGGGTAGATAAAGTATAAATATTCATCAATGATTTAAAATCATTTAATATTTCAGAAAAATGTAATAATATTTTGGTGAAAAAAAGAATTGTGAATAATGTACTAAAATCTTGTCCTTTTTTATTTTTAATTCTTTTTTTTCAAAAGATGGAGCTGTCAATTTGTCAAAAAAAGTAGTTTGATAAAAATACAATAATTAAAAAAAAATTCCATTGATAAAAAATACAGAATATTCTTTTATTGTAAAAAGCTATTCTCCTTAGAAGCAATAGGGCAAATGGATTGCTTAAACAAAATAATGAGGTGGAGTTTAAAAACTCTACCTCAATGATTACTTTATTCAGCTGACCTGATCTTTGCCCCCACACTCGCCTGCTGGAAGGTTTGCTCCGGTGTTGCCTTCACTACTACCTCTCTCAGATTTTAATTATCTGGCAGGACTTACTCCTAAGCCGCACCATGATCATTAGACTTCTTTTTAAGTCCAACTTACGTGGGTTCTTTTGCCTGCGACTGGCATGAACTTTCAACCACAGACCTGAATAATGTAATATAGATTTTCATACTACAAAATATTCTTGCAATTGTCAAGGGTGTAGGATATTAGAAATCTTCTCCTATTGCGCAAGTAGCCACATAAACCTCTGATGCTTTGTTGATTAACAATTCCTTGCTGCAAGTATCCACAGTGCTACCTGTTGTATATACGTCGTCTATAAGAAGAATCTGTTTGTCCAATAAGACAGAAGGCCGGGTAACTTGAAATGCATTTTTTAGATTGTTGTTTCGTTCTCTCAAAGAAAGTTGATTTTGAGGCAGGGTATATCGAGTCCGTATAAGGACATTAAATAGGGCAGGAATTTGAGTCAATGCCGATAAATGCTCAGCGATAAGCTTTGCTTGATTATAACCTCTTTCTTTTTCCCTTTTTTTATGCAAGGGAACAGGGATAATGTAGTCAAAAACCAAGTTCTCGTTCTTGATTTTTTCAAAAATAAGCTGAGCAAAAAACTTAGCATAATAGGCTTTTTCGTTAAATTTTAATCCATATATCATTTCTTTTGCACGGTCATCGTATACCATGCAGGAAAACCCTTGTTTAAAACTATGTTTTGTATCGATACAGTCATGACATTTATGTGTCAAGTAATTAAGTGACAAGGGCTTACCACATTGAATGCAAGCGGGAAGCGTGACCCACTTTATTTTTGCCATGCAATCTTTACATATGGAGTAGGGCTGATTATAGATGGGTTGACTGCAGCATATACAATAAATATCTGAGGGAAATATCAAGTCAAGAAAAGCGTCTTTGTATTCATACCATCGTTTCATAATAGGCCTCTTAAAAATCAATTACTTTTTCCGACAATAGCTTTTGAAGACGAGCATCCAGCCCTGAAAATCTTTCTATAATTCGATTATTATCGATCATGCCATGTAAATATTTTTCTGAACCAACCAGCACCACAGCTTGCTTGGCACGTGTAATGCCTGTATAAAGTAAATTACGTGTAGCAAGGATAGGCGGGAACCAAAAAATCGGCATGATGACAATAGGGAATTCACTTCCCTGACTTTTATGAACAGTAACCGCATATGCCAGTTCCAGCTCATCCATTTGTGAGAAATCATAAGTAACCAGTTTATCATCATCAAATCGAATCAACAATTGTCCATATTCGTTATCTATATTTTCAATAAAACCAACATCTCCATTAAATATACCTTGTCCTTGTGAAAAATCGGTTTCTCTTTTCCATTCAATATCGTAGTTGTTTTTTATTTGCATTATTTTATCGCCTTCTCTAAACACTTTATCCTTAAAAGCTTTTTCTTGTTTAGATGAAGCGGCAGGATTAAGAAGCTGCTGCAATTCTTTGTTAAGGCTGTAGGTTCCAAGCAACCCTTTTCTGGCAGGGGTGAGGACTTGAATGTCCTTTACAGGATGACAATTCTCAAAGTAATCAGGAAGCCTTTGAAAAGAAAGGGACTTTATGGTTTGCAAACCTTGGTCTTCATTGTTTTGCTTCAGAAAAAAGAAATCTTTATCTCTTTCGTTATAATCAGGATATTCTCCATGGTTGATTTTGTGTGCATTGACCACAATAAGACTTTCCTGAGCCTGTCTAAAGATCTTATCCAATTTAACACATGGTATAATTTCACTATTTAAGATGTCTCTCAGTACATTTCCGGCACCAACAGAAGGAAGCTGGTCCGCATCGCCAACCAGAATTAATCGAGTGCCTGTCAGAATGGCTTTCAATAAGCTATTCATTAACAGTATGTCCACCATAGAAACTTCATCAATGATGATGACGTCATATTCTAAAGTGTTTTCTTCATTTTTACCAAACCGCATGGAGGATTCACTTTCAAAGAATGAATATTCCAAAAGACGGTGTATGGTTTTAGCCCCATAGCCTGATGTTTCGGTAATCCTTTTTGCTGCACGACCGGTAGGAGCTGCAAGGCCCGTTGTTAATCCACACTTGTGGAAAATGTGGATTAGGCTATTAATGGTTGTGGTCTTTCCGGTTCCGGGTCCGCCGGTCAATATATAGATGCCGTTGGATAAAGCTTCTTTAACGGCTTGTTTTTGATTATCGGCAAGCTGAATGCTTAACTCATTTTCTGTTATTTTAATAAGTTCGTCTGTATCTGCATGAATGGGTTTAGGATCGGCATTCAAAAGCCTTATCAGATTTTTACACACATTGGTTTCTGCATAAAAATATGGCATAGGGAAAACCACAGTCCGATTTTCAAGGTTCTCTAAATGGAGCTCACCTGCCAACGCCAATTCAGTCATTTTATCTTGAATTTGCTCTTTTGAGAGATCAAGAACTTGGGCTGTTTTTTCAGAAAAAGGGTCTACAGGCATAAAGGTATGCCCCTCACCGGTAAAATGGTTGAGGACAAATAGAATACCGGCTGTAATTCTTTCCGGGGACTCTTTAGAAAAACCGATTTTACCTGCAATCTGATCAGCTGTTTTAAAGCCTATTCCAAAAACATCATGAACAAGACAATAAGGGTTTTCCAAAATGGCATCAATGGTATGATCCCCATACAGCTTATAGAGTTTTATGGCATATCCCGGACTCACACTATGCTCTTGCAAGAACATAGTAATTTTCATCAATGCTTTGTGACTATTAAATGATTCTGCAATGACTTTTGCTTTGGCAGAACCAATACCGCTAATCAAAGAAAGCTTTTCAGGATGATGACTGATAATATCAAATGTATCTTTACCAAATTTGTTGACAATACTTTCAGCCGTTTTAGGTCCAATGCCTTTTAAAATGCCCGAAGATAAATATTTTTTTATAGCACCCTCACTTTCCGGAAATTCTTCTTTGTATTCGGTAAAAGCAAACTGATCACCATAAGAGGAGTGATGTGTCCACTCTCCGGTAAAAGTAAAAGTACCTCCTTTTTGATTGCTGTGCATATGCCCAACGATACATATTTCATCATGTTCTATTTCTAATACGCCCACAAGATAACCATTTTCCTCATTGTAGAAAATGATATCAGAGAGTTGTCCTTTTATATTCATATTGACACCTGCTTGTAAAATAATTGTAGTATTGTGAAATCACTCGACTGCTTAGACTGTTGAAAAATTACCAATTATGTTTTGCTTTTATAAAGTTTGCGATTGTGCATGGTCCATATTTTATCTGAAAATTGTCCTGGCTCTGTCTGGCTGAGAGCAGATTCCATGTCATATATTCTGGCATCAATTTGATCCAGATAATGCAGCATTTCTGCTTCCGGAAACATTGGCCTTTTAGGACTTCCAAATTCAGGCTCATTATGATGAGAAAGAATCATATGCTCAATCATCAGTATTTTTTCACGATCTATTTCAAGCTTTTCACCTGTTTTTTCAATTAATTTTATACCTTGTATGATATGACCTAAGAGATGCCCTTCGGTAGTATAATCTTTTACAATACCATATTCATTGGCATCCATTTCATATAATTTAGCGATGTCGTGCAGAATCACGCCGCAATAGAGATAGTCTTTTCTGAGATTTGTATAAACTAAGCACATTTTTTCTGCCATTTGCAGCATACGTTTAATATGGTAGAGCAATCCGGAGGCTACGGCATGGTGATTCTTCATAGCGGCAGGATAATAGCTTAATTTATCTGAATGGGTGGATAAAATCTCTGTGGTTAATATTTTTAGTTCCGGGTCTTGGATGTCTTCGGCACATTGATAGATAAAAGCATACATGTCTTCAGATGCCTCCGGTGCTGTTTGTAAAAAATCTTTAGTTTGACACTGATCTTTATCTACAGCTAAGCGGATTTTAACAATGGTAATCTGATTGGTTCCGTTCCATTCGGAAGCCATTCCTCTTATTTTAATAATTTTATTTTGTGTAAATGATTCATAGTCTTCCGGTACTTCCCACATTTTAGCGTTGATTTCTCCGCTTTTATCAAAAAGGGATATGTCGCAATATTTTTTATTGTTACTTGCTGTTTTTAATGAAAATGATTTGATCATAAAAAAATCTTCAATATTGTCGCCTGTCTTGATTTCTGATATGTACTTTTGTTTCATTAAATCTCTCCCCCTAATAGCAAATGGTTATTTACACCTATTATACAATAACAATATTTAATGTGAAATAAAATAATCACGAAATGTAGGGGATTGTAGGGGTGTCTCTCCGTGGGCGCCCTTAATTGCAAATAGAGACACAGCTATTAGGTCGGGCACAGAGACCCAGCCCTACATTTTTAATTAAAAAAGAACAACTCATGA
>JAKSCF010000617.1 GCA_022360735.1 Clostridia bacterium | reverse complement strand
TGACCAAAACTTCGCCTTTAACCTTCGCATATTCAATCATATTTGCTTATCATCTCTCTAATCTTCTAGTCATCTATATTTTTGCCCAATTTAAAGGGGCAAAAAACGACCTTTTCTAGCCAATTTTTCGCCCCAAAATCGCTCTCAAACCACAACATATTATGGTTAAACTCTACTTTTCTTTCCAAGAACCACATCTCATCATCAGAATTATACACTCCGCAGTAGAATCCGTCCAGCCGCTTCGCTTACTGGAACTCCTTGCATGAGACGTACATCTACTTACTTCGTAAGCAGTGTTACGACCTCGGTATGTCCGGTGTGGGGGAAATTGTCTAATACTTTTACTTTTTCTACAACATATCCTGCCTCTTGTAAAGCTACTAAGTTTTCTACTAAGCTTTTAGGATTACAGGATACGTACACCATGTGTTTCACATTATAATCTATTATCTTGTTAAGTGCTTTTGCATTTACCCCTACTCTTGGGGGATCTAAGATAATCACATCGGGTTTATCCTCTATATGATCTAATTCTTTCAATACATCTCCAGCTACAAAAGTACAATTATCCAGTTGATTGAGCTGTGCGTTTTCATTAGCGGCTTCTACTGCCTCTTCAACTAATTCAACCCCTATGACTTTGCCTGCTTTTAATGCTGCAATTTGCCCTATGGTTCCGGTGCCGCAATATAAATCGAAAACCGTTTTACCTTTTATATCTTGTAGATATTCTAATACTGTAGCATAAAGTTTTTCTGCTGCTGAGGTATTCGTTTGAAAAAATGAAAAAGCTGTTACTTTAAATTTCAACCCTAATGATTCTTCATAGTAATGATCTCTCCCCCATAAAACCTTAAGGGAGTCGCAATAAACAAAATCTGATACGCTGTCATTAATGGTATGAACAATACCAACAATAGTCCCTTCTAAAGATAAATCCAACAGCATTTCCACAAAACTTTCTTTATCAAAATCCATTTGAGATGTGGTGACGATATTGATAAGTAATTCTCCCGTACGCTCACCTTTACGGATAATAAGGTTGCGCTGTAAGCCTTTATGGGTTTTTTTATTGTAGAAAGGATAACCTTTGGTGTTAAAATGTTCTAATGTTGATACAGCTATCTTATTAAAATCTTCATGCACCAGATGACATTGATTTGTGGTGACAATATTCATAAAACTGCCTTTTTTATGCATTCCCAGCGCAGGCTTACCACCTTTACTTTCATCCCCAAAGGTGTATTCCATTTTATTTCTATAGCATGAACTCGAAGGACTTCCCTCTACACCTTGAAATTCTTTCACAAAAATATCATTTTCATTCAGTAGTCTCTGAACTTCCTTACCTTTCATAATGACTTGCTGAACATACGGTATGGTTTGTAAAGAACATCCTCCACATTCGCCAAAATGCACGCATAAAGGATCTATTTCATAATCCGCTCTTTCAACAACTTCTTTTATTTTTGCAATAATGCGCTGCTTATTTTTTTTCTTTATTTGCGCTCTTACACTTTGTCCTTTCAGCGCTTTTTCTACTTTCACTTTGATTCCATCTATATAGCCAATTCCTGTATTAGGATATTCAAATTCTTCTATCGTTACTTCTATAATGTCTCCTTTTCTCAAGTCAATACCTCCTCACTTTATGGTCTATAGTTTTACCATCATAGTTCAATGTAAATTTTGACAGCAAAATCCTCCTACTACCTCTATGCATCAACTTGATATAGTATACCACATATTTGTTACTTAATGGGTTGGAACACCACACGGCGTTCCCTACACTCAATATGATGGAAATAGATAAAGAGTCTATAGACTCTTTATCAAATGAGAAACTTCATGATTCTTTTATTCTTTCTTTTTCTTGATACATTCGAATATCTATCTCACGAATGATCTCTTCTAAAGTCGTATTTTTATCTGGCATTTTCAGCACTGTTCCAAAACTTGCTGAAATGGTATAGGGTTTATTAATTTGTTGGTTTTTAATGGACAAATTATCATATATCCTTTGCATGATAACTTCTTTATCCTCTTCTCTCACGTTACTTGCAAATATTATAAATTCATCACCTGAATATCTGGCTACTATATCAGATTCTCGAAAACTGTTTTTGATAACATCCGCAAACTCTTTTAAAACAAAATCTCCCTCATAGTGTCCAAATTTATCGTTAATGGATTTCAAACCATCAATATCACAGAAAAGAAAAAAAACATTCTTTTCTCTTCTTTTTGCTAATTTAAGTCTATGATCCGATAGATTTAAAAAAGCCCTGCGGTTAAATATACCTGTCAATTCATCTATCAAGGCTAGTTCTTTAAGTGCGGAGATCATACTAAATCTTTCTATAGAATAAGAAATAGATCGAATTAGCATATCGATATTATATTGTCCCTTGATTAAATAATCTTGAGCACCACATTTAATGGTATTATGAGATAATTTAAAATCATCAATATTTGAAAGAACAATAATGGGAATATCGGGACAAAAGTGGATTAGATTTGTCAGAGTTTTAATACCCAAGCTATCCGGCAAGTTTAAGTCGAGTAAAATAACATCATAGTCATTCTGTGAAATAGCCGACATAGCCTCACTTAACAAATGTACGTGAGACAAATCAAAGACACAATCCATATACTCGTATGATTTTGATTCCTTTAACATGTTTTCTGTAATCGTCGCACTAAAGTCACTATCTTCTATTAATAGAATTTTCAATTTTGCCTTCATCAAGAACACCGCCATTTTCTTTTTGAATCTTTATACTATTATCATTTATTATATTTAAATAATTCTAAAATATCTATATCAAAGAAATTATTCAACATAAACCTGCTCACTTGGCATTATAACAAATCCCAAAGGTTGTAGACAATAAAATTGTAAAAGAAATAGCGCCAAAAGATAGGAACCTTTTAGCGCTTAAGGATAGATAAAAATGGGTGATGTATTTTATTCGTATCTTGTTTTTAAAGAAACATCATGTGGTGTTCTGCCTTCTTTAAACTCAACTTCACCTGGTATGATACAATCATGAACCGGGCAAACGTTTAAGCATAAGTGGCATCCAACACAATTGTCATTGATAGTAGGTTTTCTGTTTTCTTCATCCCAGTCAATAGCTTGATGGGCTGCATCATAGCAAGAAACATAACATCTTCCGCACTTAATACATTTGTCTTCATCAATCTTAGGAATGATTTTGAAATCTCTGTCTAAGTCTTCAGCAGGAATGATGTTTGGAAGAGCAAGACCAACCATATCTTCTAGTTTATTGAACCCTTTTTCTTCCATGAAGTAAGATAAACCACTAATCATATCTTCTACAATACGATAACCATATTGCATAACAGCTGTTGTTACTTGAATGTTTCTACTACCAACGAGAATGTATTCTAAAGCATCTTTCCAAGTTTCAATACCACCAATACCACTCATTTCAATGTCTTTTAGCTGTGGATGTTGTTTCATTTGGGTGATAAATCTTAAACCGATAGGCTTAACTGCCGCACCGGAATAACCGGAAATGGATGACTTTCCATTTACTACAGGCATTGCTGTCATATTTTCATAATCAATATTTGTAATTGATTTAATCGTGTTGATTGCAGAAATACCTGCTGCTCCGCCTTCAATCGCTGCTATTGCAGGGATTTCCATGTTACCGATGTTTGGCGTCATCTTAGCGATAACCGGAACATGTGTCGCACTGGCTACTGCTTTTGAATATTGTCTAACAAGATCAGGACTTTGTCCTACGTCTGATCCCATAGCATGACTGGTCATTTGTGGACATGAAAAATTACATTCAATAAGGTCGGTACCTGCTTGTGTAACTAATTTAGCTAACTCTTTCCATTCCTCATCGCTGCTTCCCATAATAGTCGCAACCATGATTTTTTCCGGATAATCTCTTTTAAGTTTTGCTATAGCTTCTAAGTTCTTTTCAAGAGGCTTATCAGATATTTGCTCCATGTTTTTAAAACCTACCCATGGCGTTCCTTCCTTAGCGTTATTATCAAATCTAGGAGAACACTCATCAGCAATAAATATTCCTATAGTTTTAAAGAATACGCCGCCCCAACCGCTTTCAAAAGCTTTAGCAACCATCTCATAATTACTTCCTACAGGAGATGATGATAGAAAGAAAGGATTTTCACATTTTACTCCTAAATAATCTATTGATAAGTCTTTCTTAAATGACATATTATTTCACACCTTCTTTCTTTGAAAGATAGTCCATGATGCTGTCAGCTGAATCTTTACCTTGAGCAACCGCTTCTACTACTGTCTTACCACCGTTTACAACATCGCCGGCAGCAAAAACACCTTCAGTGCTTGTAATACCTTTGTTTTCGTCTGCAGCTACAAAGCCTTTTTCGGAAACATCTACATTTACTACTGCTTTTACATCTTCAGGTGATTGACCAATAGCAAATACAATGGTGTCTGCTTTAATTTTTAATTCCGAATAATCATCAGTACCTTCAGCAAGCATACCGACTACTTTACCATTTTCGCCCAATATTTCTTTAGGTCTGAACTTGGTAATTAGGTTGACGCCCATTGACTGTACATATTGTATTTCTTTAAAGTCAGCAGGTGCTTCTTCAACAGTTCTTCTATATACAATATTAACTCTGTTAGCTCCAACTAATTTTGCTGTAGCTGCACAATCCATAGCAACGTCCCCACCGCCGATAACGATGATATGATCGCCTATATCGACTTTTCCGTCGTTATTACGTGCATTTTCTAAGAATTCAACTGCATTAGTTACGCCTTGCAGGTCCATTCCCGGCACCTCTACCATCTTAGGCTGCCATAATCCCATACCTAAAAAGATTGCCTCAAACTCTTGTTGTTTTAATTCATCAACAGAAACATCTTTTCCTATTTTTGTATTAAAAACAAATTCAACCCCAAGATCTTTAACTTTTTGAATATCAAAATCTACAACTTCTTGTGGTAGTCTTGACGGAGCAATTCCATAAGTTAACACGCCGCCGGCTTTTGCTCTTTCTTCAAAAATAGTTACTTTGTATCCATTAATAGCTAATTTTGCTGCACATGATAGTGAAGCAGGTCCAGAACCAACACAAGCAACTTTCGCTTTTGTTGCTTCAGGAGCTGTTAAAACCGCCATGTCAAAAAGCTTTTCTTGCTCAACAGCAAATCTTTGTAATTTACCAATTTCAATAGGTCTGTCTATACCCGTTCTGCTGCATGCTTCTTCACAAAGTCTGTCATATGGACAGACATTGGCACAACATCCACCTAAAACATTATTTTCTCTAATGGTTTCTGCCGCACCTTTAAAATTTCTAAATCTAATTGAACGAATAAATTTACCCGGATCTGTTCCTGCTGGGCAACCTTTGCTACATGGTGCATCGTGACAAAGAGTACATCTAGCTGCTTCTTCCATTGCTGTTCTTAGATTAAAGGGTTGAACTGCTTCATCAAGATAATCTTTCTTTTCTACTTTGCTCAAGAGCCATTCCTCCTTACATTATTAAATTATATATATATTTATTATAAAGTTTAGGGTAGAGGGGATCCTCCTTTACCCCAAGCTTTTAAGCATTGAGTTAAATTAGAATTCAAGTTTCTTAAAAGTTTCTGGTCCGCAAGTGCTTGCTTTTAAGAATATAGCCGCATTCCCTGCGATAGATTTTTCAATAAAGTCTGTTCTTACTTTATCATAAGGTGTATGCGCATATTGCTCTTGCATAGCTGAATATCCGATAGTTGGTTTTCTATCAATTCCTGCCGTTTTACTTCCGTCAGTACCAAAATCCCAATATCCATATTTTGCTTCTTGGCCCACAGCTTCAATCGCTTCAGTGCAAACTTTAGTGAAAGGATGGTCTTTAGGCGTTTTCCAAGGCGCCATGTCCTTAGTCGCTTCAATTTCCATACCTGTATATGATCTTTCCACAGCAGACTTAATTACAACATCTGCTTTGAATTCCGGATCTTCTTTTGCAAGTTCATCAATGATTTTTTGTATTTCAGCTTTTGCTGTTTCAGCAGTTTCACCTGGAATGGTTCTTCTATCTAGAGAGAGCATGCATTTATCAGGTACTATGGATAATGCACCCGGTAAACATTCTATAATATTTAGAGAAAGTGATGCTTGACCTAAGTCTTCATCTGATGGAAGTGATGGATAAAGTTCATCTTTAATTTTTGCAATAAGAGGCATTGCTTTATAAATAGCATTGATACCTAACCAAGGCGCACTACCATGGCTTGTTCTTCCATAAGTTGTAGCATAGAACTCAACACGGCCTCTATGTCCCAAATACAGTTTCAGGCTTGTGGCTTCTGAAGAAACCATGGCATCATACGTTAATCCCTTTTCCGGGAATGTTGTATCAATTAAGTAAGACATTCCAACCATTTCGGCCGGCTCTTCTTGAACTACACCCGCATACATGAAGTTACCATTGAATTTATAGCCCATTTCTTTTAGCTTAACAAGAACTGCTCCTGCATAGATTTGGAAAGCGTGTCCAGCTTTAACATCAGAAGCACCTCTTCCGTGTATACATTCTGTCTTATCTTTTTCAGTTTTTTCTTGGTTGTCCACTTCACACATGTCAATTTCTCCCCCATACGGATCATAACCTTCCCAGTTA
>JAKSCF010000445.1 GCA_022360735.1 Clostridia bacterium | reverse complement strand
ATAAATACAACGTCTTTTTTTGTTTTATAAGATACTGATATTCCGTTTACCAATACTTCTCCCGATGTCTGCTTGTGCAACCCTGCTATTACCTTCATTAGAGTTGTTTTACCGCTTCCATTAGGTCCTAACAGTCCGTATATTTTTTCTTTTTCAAACTCAATAGAAACATCCTCTAATGCCACTTTATTAAAATACTTTTTCGTCAAGCGGTCTGCCTTTAAAATATATTCCATATCGAAAACCTCCTTTATGGTTATTTACGCTTTATTTTTTTTGGTTAAGATGAGCTTTACCATCTCATCATATGACATTCCCAGTTTCTTCATACCTTCAACAAAATCATCTATTAATTGATTTGCCATTTCATTTTTTATTGTATCTACAACATCGTTGGATTCTGTAATGAATGTACCCAGTCCTCGTTTTGTAAAACATAAATTTAAAAGCTCCATCTCTTTGTATACCCTAGATGCTGTATTGGGATTAATCCCCAACTCTTTTGCCAAATCGCGTGTAGAAGGCATCTTATCCCCAGGATTCAGTTCACCGGTTATAATATCTGTCTTTATCTTATTAATCACTTGCAGATAAATCGGAGTGCTGTTATCAAAATTCATAGAATCCTCCTCCCGTACTCTTCTCTAGTGCACTATGTATATAGTACACTATGTTTCTCGTTCTGTAAAGATCTTTTTTATTATTTCTAATTACTTATTTTTTTATTATCCAAAATTAATAAAAAGCCAACTCCTGTTAACTTCTTGATTAAATCCTCAATTATTTATTTAATTTATGGACCACTAAATACAAACAGGACGTTTGTTAGCAAACTGTAGGTAGTATGATGTATAGGAATACAGGTTTTAGGTGGCATCTAGCGCAGGATGCCACCTAAAGGTTTAAAGGCAGGTATTTTAATGGTTGAGGTGTTCATTTAGGTGTAAACGTTTTGCCACTTTAACGATTATTGGCAGCAACATTTACATTTATTACTGTCCACGTGAGTTAAAAAGACTAAATTCGCTACTAATAGGCACAGCTCCGTATTAATTCTTCCGACTATATTCAAAACATTACATATTTCATTACCATTGCAGCAAGGATTTGTATGAATTAATACTTCAATTAAACTTATTGCTACATCGGCATTGATTTTAGCAGTATTTAATACATCAAAATAGTTGGAATATCCAGCATTTATTTCTCTAAATACTAATTGGTTTAGAGTATCTCTTACGGTACTTAGGTTTAACTTTAATTCTACAAATTGTTGTAATGGATAAGCTTCACAGCTGCAAAAATCATCAACGCTGATGAGTTCATTCAGTTTTTTGAATGCAAATTCCACGTCATTTAACAACTCGGTTAAAGTTACTTTGTTTTTGTTCATTCCTCTGGATACCTCCTATCTTTCTGAATTAACTTACATTTTGTTTTGAACCTGATTGAATAAATACTTTTCATTTTTGTACTATGCTCTATCATTCCTTTGTTTCGACATTATTTTATCTTTTTCTCTCGATATAATATATGTATGTATCGTTCATAATGACACTAAAAAAACCCTCTATAAAAAGAATTT
>JAKSCF010000643.1 GCA_022360735.1 Clostridia bacterium | reverse complement strand
GCTGGGAGCCAATGGAGCCGGTAAAAGCACTACAATTGAATGTATTTTAGGCACCAAAGAGCAAGATAGCGGAACGGTATCCATTTTGGGAATGAATCCTAAAAAAGATCGTAAAAGATTGTTTGAGCGTGTTGGGGTTCAATTCCAAGAAGCCAATTATCAAGACAAAATTACGGTATCGGAGCTTTGTGAGGTCACACAGTCTTTTTATAAAACTGCTTTGGGCTACCAGGAGTTGTTAAAGCAATTTGGACTTTCCGACAAATTTAAAAGTCAAGTGAGTGAACTTTCAGGAGGACAAAAGCAGCGCTTATTTATCGTCCTTGCTTTAATTCCGGATCCTGAAGTGGTATTTTTAGACGAATTGACCACAGGATTGGATGCAAGAGCCAGGCGGGATGTATGGAAATGCCTTTCTGATTTAAAAGCAAAAGGGTTGACCATTTTATTAACCTCTCACTATATGGACGAGGTGGAAGCACTGTGTGATAAAATCAATATTCTTAAAAAAGGGAACAGCATTTTTTATGGAACCGTGCAGGAGGCCATTGCATCCAGTCCTTATAAAAAGCTTGAGGATGCATATCTATGGTATACAGATGAGGAGGAAAAAGAGAATGAAAGCTTTTAATACAATGTTCAAAACAGAATTTAAGTTATCCCTTCGTGACATGAATATGGTTATTTTTGCAATTTGTATGCCCATTGTGGTGATGATTATTCTCGGCATCGTTTACGGAAATAAACCTGCTTTTGACGGTGCCGGATATACCTTTGTACAACAATCTTTTGGAGCAGTGGCGACTATCGCCATATGTGCCAGTGGTGTAATGGGCCTTCCACTGCTCATATCTGATTACCGACACAAGAAAATCTTAAAGCGATTTAAAGTAACACCCACTAGTCCTGCTGTAATTTTAGCAGTACAAGTTACAATCTACGCGCTTTATTCAATTGCTTCACTTGTTTTGGTTTATGCTGTAGCTAAGCTCTTCCTAGGGTATGAGATGAACGGGTCATGGCTTCAATTTATAGGCGCATACTTTTTAATCATGTTATCAATGTTCAGCATTGGAATCATGGTGGGAGGTGTTGCACCGGATATTAAAACAGCAAGTGTCTTAGCAAGTATATTGTATTTTCCAATGCTGGTTTTTTCCGGTACTACCTTGCCTTATGAGGTTATGCCTGAGAAGCTTCAAAGACTTGCTGATATCTTACCACTGACCCATGGCATCAAACTGCTGAAAGCCACGTCCCTTGGCCAGCCAATTGACAGTGTTTTCATTCCTACTATTGTGATAGTCGCCCTTGCGGTGATATGTACAGGTGTCTCTATTCGCTTTTTTAGATGGGAATAAGTTGGTTTTAAATATTTCATTGTGATATGAGGAACTAGCCGGCAAAACACAAAGTACCGGTTGTCGGGTATAAATGAAAAAAAGGAGGTGTACAACATATTCTTATATGATGTGTACCCTCCTATAATTTATATCACAAATTTATAGCCAATACCCCATACTGTTTGAATGAACTCAGGGTTTTTAGGATTGTCCTCTATTTTTGTTCTTAAATGTCGTATATATACCATGATTGAGTTGTCATCAATAATAGAATCCCCCCATATATTTTGGTAAAGCTGTTCCTTTGAAAAGACTTGATTTGGATTTTCCATAAAAAATTTCAGCAGCATGGTTTCTTTAGCGGAAAGCATGATTTCATGATTGTTTTTATATAGTTTATACGTGTTCAAGTTTAAGGTAAAAGGACCGGCCTTAAGTCTTATTGATTTTTCTTTCATTTCAATCAGCTCTTTATTTCTCCGAATATGAGCTTTAACATGTGCACATAAAACTGCAGGACTAAAAGGTTTTGTGATATAATCATCTGCACCTATTCCAAAGCCTAAGATTTTATCGTGATCTTCAACTCGGCCGCTAAGTATAAGTATAGGAATATTTATGCCTTTATTTCGGATGATTCTAATAATTTCCAAACCATCCATATCATCCATCATAATATCTAAAATGATTAAATCAAATGAATTATTATTGATTAATTCTAAAGCTTCTTTACCGTATCTTGCACTATAGGTAATAAAATTTTCTCTGAGCAGGCTTTTAATGATAACTTTTCTGACTTGCTCTTCATCATCAACAACCAATATCTTTTCTTTACTCATTTTGATACCTCTCTTCTAATGAAAAACAACTTAATGCTTTTCTTCTCAGAATAAGTATACAATAGATTACATTTGTTATTTCTTAAAAAATTTTAAGAAATTTATTAATATCCAATAAGATTTATAAAGAGTATTTTAAGATTCACTGATTATAATATTTAATTATACAATATTTAGGTAATTTTGAACAGATAGGTTCATATTTAGCTTAACCATTTATTTCGAAATTTACTATACAATACAAATCTGGGAGATTAAATTTATATGGATAACGATAATGCGATAACCTTAAATGAGCTTTTGATTTCCAGGGAAGAAAGAGCAAAAAAACAAAAGTGTTTGATACAAACTTATAAAGCAAATTTGATTTCCTTTATGGTAAATATCCCGGGAGCCCCCAAAAACACCTATACAAGCAGAAAGCTTCATCATGAAGGGAGAGACAGCCTAAAGAAAAAATTGAAAGAAAGTAATATCAATATTTTATACGCAGCATCTTATTACCGCGTAACCGGGGCTGAGACATTTATTTTATCCCATGCGGATGCAATAAAACTTAAAGAAATTTCAATCCATATTGAAAATAACCACCCTCTTGGCAGGTTATTTGATTTTGATGTCATAAATAAGGATTTTACTTTCATTTCAAGAACTGATGTAGGTTATGAAAAAAGAAAATGCTTATTATGTGATGAGGATGC
>JAKSCF010000392.1 GCA_022360735.1 Clostridia bacterium | reverse complement strand
ACCAAAAGTCATGGCAATAGGCACAAATCCAATGATTATTGGGAAGGCATCTATTATTCCTGTTTTAAGTCCTTGATGAGTTTTATTCATTATCCCACCTCCTAGCGTGATGCTATATTTCCTTATGTATTATTTAGTAGTTATTATAGTAGTTACTATTTAAAATGTCAATATATTTCTTATATTTCTCAAAATTAAAAACCTGGGTTTCAACGCCCAAGTTTTATCAGATTCAATAAGGATAACATTAACTTTCTTGTAAATATTTTAAATTATATAGCTTTTTTCGTTTGTTTTCCCATAATGTTTAATATTGAATTATTTGCATCTGCCATTCCTGAATTACATAGATATCCTAAGTTCTCAAACAGTTCTTTAAAATCAGCAGATAATATCCCATTGTTCTCATGAACCGATACACCTTTTTGTGCAAGTAAAGCCGCTTTAACCGCCCATCCTGCAGAAAGTGCCAGTTTGTAAGCACACCCTTCTTTTCCACCATCACATATGAGCCCCGTAATGCTTCCCACCATATTTTGCATACCTTTAAAGATTTGTTCCTCTGTGGCTCCCATCATATATGAGACCCCCGCACTGGCCCCGATGCCTGCTGCTACGCCACAGCCACACATAGCTGACAATGTACCTGTAAAAGATTTTATATATACCGTAACAAGATTGCTAAAAGCTAAAGCTCTTAATCTTGTTTCTTCACTAACTTCTGCTGTTTCTGCCACACCGGCTATGGTTAAGAATACGGTTATACCGTGATTACCACTGCCGGCACTGCTCATTGCAGGCAGCTTTGAGCCTGACATTCTGGCTTCAGAAGCAGCCGAGCACAGCATTTCGGCTCTTGTAACCATATGATTGTTTATTATGCCTTCATCTATGATTTGTCTGTATGCTTCTCCAATACCATTTTCATATGATAATCCTTCTTCAGCCAGCCTCATGTTCTTATCAATACCCTCTTGGAGAAAAGCTATGCCTTCAATGGGAACGTGGTTACAAAAATCTAATAGCGCTTTTAAATCATATTTCTGAATTTTTTTCTTACTCTCTTCTACTTGTGCCTCAATCAAATCCTCATGCTGTAGGTTATAGCCTTCTTCCGCCTTAACAATGTTTTTGTGCCTGTCAATGGCTACGACTTTAATTTTTTTACCATCTTTCAAGGTTACAAAGATTTCTATAAATAATCTGTTACAGTTCCCCTTAATGCTGACATAAATATTATCTCTCTGTACAAGGGCTTCTGCTCTTTCATTTTCCCAAGGCGTAATGGTTTCTAATATTCTAAGTTCCCTTTTAGGCTCAGCAATAATTAGTCCTAATGCGGCTGCTATTATTAATCCTCTTTCTTTTATACCTGGTATCCCGACTCTTAGGCCATTTTTAAACAAGGCTGCATCTACACATACTTCTACTTTTTCGATGCGGGAAATATCATCTATCTTTTCACCTGCTATAGATGCTGCGTAAGCAACTGCTATTGGCTCTGTACAGCCGGTAGCCGGCACTACTTCTTTTCTTAAAATTTCTAATAACTCACAATAATTCATCTCTTCATTTTTCCTCTTTCTATTTATATTTCTTTGAAAACACTCTTTATTTCTTCTCAATGTATTAAAGAGCAAGTAATATGCCAACATTCATTCATTTTTTTTGCAATAAAAAAGACACATGCTTTAATGCGCCCGACAGCCTTGGTAATTCTTGGAGTTTTCTAATTTAACATTGCTTTTTAAACCCTAATAATAATTAAATTATTGTATTTCTATTTTCCTTATACGAATACCGATTCCAGATGTGAAACAATTTATTGTTTCATATCTGAAACTGTTTCAGCTTTGATACATAAATCATATTTTTTTAGTCTTCGATAGAATGTGGTTCTACTTATGTTTAAGTCTTTACAAACATTTTTTACGATATCTTTATGTTTTAAATCTTTATATTCATCAATTTTTTTTGCAATAAGTTCTTTTTCCATTGAATTCATATCCTCTGACAGCGTGTTATTCGTAGAATCTAACTGATTATTGAATACATATGGATTTTCTTTTGATTGTTTCATATACCCTGTGATTCTTTTATGGATTAAATCTTCATTAATTTCCTCACCCACTTCAAAATTTGCCGCATATTCTAATACATTCTGTAATTCTCTCACATTACCTGGCCATTGGTATTTTATAAATATTTCCTCTGATTTTTTTGATAATTTTTTTATTTTTTTATTAAATCGTTGGTTATATTGATGGATATAAAAATCAGATAAATACATAATATCCTGATGCCTTTCCCTCAAAGGCGGAATATGCACAGGAATAATATTTAATCGATAGTACAAATCTTCTCTAAATGACCCTTCATATATTCGCATGAGTAAATTTGCATTTGTGGCAGCAATAATACGAATATCTATCTTTTTCGTTTCATTACTGCCTATTCTGCAAATCTCTTTTTCTTGAAGGACTCTCAGTAATTTAACTTGCAGAGCAAAAGGCATTTCACTAATTTCATCAAGGAAAATGGTCCCGCCGTCTGCAACTTCAAATTTACCGATCTTAGTATTAATGGCACCCGTAAAAGCACCTTTTTCGTGCCCAAACAATTCACTTTCAAGTAATTCATCGGGTATTGCCCCACAATTGATTGGGATAAAAGCATTGTCTTTTCTTTTACTTTCATTATGAATAGCTCGTGCAAAAAGTTCTTTTCCTGTACCACTCTCACCATATATCAATACATTGGAATCCAGTTCAGACGCTTTTCTCGCTGTTTCCTTAACATCAATCATATTCTCTGAAACACTTAAAATACTATCGAAATTAACGCTTACTTGGTATTGTTGCGTGTATTTTATAATTTTCTTTTCAAACTTGGCGATTTCCTGTAATTTTACTATGAATTCATTATTGATATCACTCATTAAAAAAACAGATGCAATGAGTGTATAGGTTTGGTCATTAAACTTAATATGAATTTCTTTATTTTCTATGACCGTCTTATGCATTTTCTTTTGCTTGAGTTCATGCCACAAGTGTCTGAGAAAGTCTGTTTCATTAGAGATACCAAGTTCAGATAGCAACTTCATCAGTGTATGGTTTTTATATAAAACTTTTCCCCCATTATTGAATACTAATAATGCATCTTCCATTGCATTGAGTATATTATTTAATCTTAAAGATAATAAATGGTTTTCTTTTGAGATAAGGACTTCATAAAACTTTGCTTCTAATAATTCTGCCATTTTCTGAATATAATTAACGTATTTTTGTTTATTTTTTACAACCTTATCTCTTTGGATATCATTAAAAGCAATAACACCAATTACACCCACAGGTATGTCGCTTCTTTTGATTGGCATACATATTTCTGCTTTCTCTTCACAGTCATGGATTCTCTCACACAGCTTACAAATAGCACTTTCTCTTGCTTTTTCAACAACATAATAGTTGCCTGTTCTTAAGCAGTATCCAAAAGCTGTATTATTTTCAATTTTGATTCCTATTTTGTCTTTATATATTCCAGTCCCTGCGATTCGAATCATATCATTGTTCATAATGGTCACATCTATACCGATTACTGCTTCAATAGCTTCAGCTACTTTCTGGGCAATAATAGGAAAAACTTCTGTGGTATTTCCTAACATGCTGACCCTCCTTATAACTATGGTGAACCATTCCCTTATTTGGCTTATGTTTCTATTTGGTGTCCATCCATTTTTGCCGCATAACCATGTCGATAGGAAATACTTCGCCTTTGAGTTCTT
>JAKSCF010000623.1 GCA_022360735.1 Clostridia bacterium | reverse complement strand
GACTTCAGGCCATCAATACCATTTACAAACCCACCGCCATATGCTGTTTCAATTTCGTAATTTTCCTCAAGAATATCTAAAACGGTTTGCCCATCAGAAAAATCTATACTGATATTTGAAATAAGTTCTTTTCCAAAATCTTTAGATACAATCATTCCAATATTGCCGCTTGTATCCTCCTGACTTTGACTGCATCCAACTGTAAAAACTAAAAGTAGTATTAAAAAAATTATGCAAATTTTTCTCATTATATCCTCCTAAGTTGACCTAACAGCAATCTTGGATTGCGTCGTAGGTCATTCGTAACGAGACAGAAATCTTTGATTTCGTCTTCGAGACTACGTAATTTTTAACTTCCGCAGTGGAGAAGACGAAATCAGAGATTTCTTTCTCCTTGCATGAGACCTGCAACGTAATCGGAGATTACTGCTAGGGCTTCAAAATTGCTGTCTCGTGGCGAATGACCTACATCGGAATTAAACTGAAAAACTCTTAGCCAATCAAAGATTGGAGAGTTTCTGTATAAGACCTGCGACGTAATCAAAGATTACTGCTAGGGCTTCAGAAATTCCGTGTTAGGGCAACTTTTCTTTTATACGTTCTTGAATTTGAATGGCATATTGCAGTAGCTAGGGCATCTGCTGTATCATCTGGTTTTGGGGTTTCTTTTAGGTTTAAAATGTGCCTAACCATCAATTGTATTTGTTTTTTTTCTGCTCTACCATAGCCTACAAGGGCTTGTTTAATTTGTAAAGGTGTATATTCAAATATTTCAATATTATTATTGGCACACGCTAAAATGGCAGCTCCTCTGGCTTGACCTACGAGTAAAGCTGTCTTGGTATTTTTATTGAAGAAAAGTTCTTCAATGGCTACTTCTTCCGGATTATATTTTATGATCAATTCACATAATTCATTATATATCTTTTTTAATCTCAATGGCATTATCATTTTTGAGTCGGTCATAATTGAACCGTAGTCCATTGGTATAAAACGATTGCCTTCTACTTCTATAACGCCGTATCCTAATATTGCATAACCCGGATCTATTCCTAATATACGCATACATTTTCTCCCATGTCTAATAATACTGTATTATACCATAAGGCGATGTATATTTAAAACCTATATTCCTTTACGCCTATATGCTATAATAAATATTAATTAATTTAAATATTTATCCAGGAGGGTTCACATGAAATATTCAAGACATAATAAAATTCTTGAATTAATTGATAAGCATGAGATTGAAACGCAAGAAGAACTGGCTCAATTGCTTAATGATGGTGGTTATAACGTGACACAAGCTACCATATCCAGGGACATTAAAGAATTAAAGTTAATAAAAATTCAGACAGCCAACGGAAAATATAAGTATTCTACAGGTAATCAGTCCCATAAAACCGTATCTGATCGATTTATTAAAGTCTTTAAAGATACTATTTTATCCGTTACTTCTTCCAATAACATTATTATTATTAAAACCTTAACAGGCTGTGCCAATGCTGCTTGTGAGGCTCTTGATGCTTTAAACCTCAATAACATATTAGGAACAATAGCCGGTGACAATACCATTTTTATCGTTGTAGATGAAAAAGCAAATGTACAAAGCTTGGTTAACCATTTTAATGAATTAATACAATAAGCAGGTGAAAAAATATGATATGCCATTTAAGTATTAAGGACTTTGCCTTAATCGATAGTTTGAATGTCAGTTTTCATGATGGTCTTAATATTATTACCGGAGAAACAGGTGCCGGTAAATCTATTATATTTGAAGCCATTCATCTTGCATTGGGCAGTCGGGCAGATACTACTTTTATACGTAAAGGCAAAAACAAGTCGGTAATACAATTGATAATATATATTGAAAATCAGGAAATTGTTAATTTTCTTATTGAGCATGGTATAGAAATAGATCATGAGGATCTGGTTATTACTAGGGAAATACACGCTTCAGGTAAAAGTATTTGTAAAATTAACGATACTTTAACAACCGTATCACTGCTTAATAAAGTCTGCCGAAAAATGGTTGATATCCATGGTCAATATGACCATCAATCTCTTTTAAATCCTGAAAATCATCTCAATCTATTAGATTTATATGATGCAGATCATCTTTCAGATTTAAAAGGTAAAGTGAATGATTCTTATAAAATATACTCTAATATCTCAAAACAATTAAATCATTTGCTCAATACGAAAGAAGAATCCCAACGAAAACAAGATTTTTTAAAGTATGAGCATTCTGAAATTGCCTCTGCAAAGTTAACGGTAGGTGAAGATGAATCACTTAAGCAATCCTTAAATATTTTAGAAAACAGTGAAAAAATATATCAAAACTTATCATCAGTTTATGATATAACTTATTCACATTCAGAGGCTGTCGTCAACCAATTAGGAAAAGCTGCTTCTTTCATGGGTGACATCAGTTTATTGGATGATCAACTTAAAAATTACCAAAGCATCTTATATGATGCTTTGTATCAATTAGAGGACCTAAGTACAGAAATCAGACAATATCGAGAGGGTATCCAGTTTTCTCCCAATCAAATTAATGACATTCAAGAAAGACTTGAACTCATCAATGATTTAAAAAGAAAATATGGGAATAGTATAGAAAAAATATTAGAATATCAATCCAAAATTGAAAATGAGCTCAATGAAATAGAAAACTCAGATGAAATCATCGAAAAACTTCAAAAAGAAAAAATAACAGCCGAAAACACCTTAAAAGAACAGTGTTTGATACTGAGTAACCACAGAAAGAAGATCGCTTTAGAACTGGAAACTAAAATAAGAACTGAGCTGGAAGCCCTTAACTTTAATAACGCTGAATTTAAAATTAATTTTGATACATATAAGGATACCTTAGGTCATATTTCATATTCGGAACAAGGCATGGATTTGATAGAATTTTTAATATCTACTAACAAAGGCGAGCCATTAAAACCTCTTTCAAAAATAGCTTCAGGTGGTGAAATATCCCGTATCATGCTTGCTTTTAAACGAATTATCGGACAATATGATAACATTTCCACTATGATCTTTGATGAAATCGACACAGGCATCAGCGGTTCAACTGCAAGTATCGTTGGAAAAAAATTGGCGCAAATAGCTTTAAACCACCAAGTGATATGTATTACCCATCTTCCTCAAATAGCCGCAATGGGCTGCCACCATTATCGTATAGAAAAACAAACCAAACAATCCAATACATTGACCTCCGTTAAAGAATTAGATGATACGGAAACCATAGAAGAAATCAGCAGATTATTAGGTAGTGACAATATTTCCAAAGCTGCTATACAAAATGCTCAAGATATCTTGGATCAAGCCAAAAAATTTAAAGCCGGTTTTAATTAAAACCGGCTTTATCTTTTAAAACAAAGTTTAAGGACATCCTTGGATGCCCTTAATGATTATTCTTCTGTTTGATTTTCACTTTCTTCATTTTCTTGACTTTCTTGACTTTCTTGACTTTCTGTTGACTGTTGTTCAGGGGCTTCTTCTTCCGGCTTTTCAAGTGTTTCTTTAATACTCAAACTGATTCGTTTATTGCCTTTATCTATATCGAGTATCTTAGCTTTCACCATTTGATTCATTTCTACTTCAGTGGACGGATTGGCTACATGTTTGTAAGACATTTCTGAAATATGAACTAGGCCGTCCATACCCGGTTCTATTTCAACAAATACACCATATTCTTTAATTTGAACAACTTTTCCTTCTATTACATCCCCAACCTGGAATTTATTATCTACTTCTGCCCAAGGTTCAGCAGTCGTTTGCTTTAATCCTAAAGAAACTTTTTCATTTTCCTTATCAATAGAAAGCACTTTAACCTTTATTTCTTGTCCGATTTTAAGAGCATCCGATGGGTGATTAATTTTCCCCCATGAAATTTCAGAAATATGAAGTAGTCCATCAATGCCGCCTATATCAACAAAGGCACCATAGTTTGTAAATCTCATGACTTTACCATCGATAATATCACCTTCAGCAATACTATTCCAGACTTGCTCTATTTTTTTAGTTCTTTCTTCATCCAGATATGTTCTATGAGAAAAAATGATTTTATTTTTCTTTTTATCAAGCTGCGTTACTTTTACCGGAAGCACTTTACCTACGTAATCATCTACATCTTCCACATATTTATCAGATAATTGCGATATTGGAATAAAACCTGTTAATTCTTTATAAATAGCAATAACGCCGCCTTTAACTTTGTTTTTTACTTTCACTTCAATAACGGATTTATCTTTAAATATTTCATTCATTTCATTCCAATGTTCATAGACATCTAATTTTCTTTTAGATAATAGTAAATTGCCTTCACCATCATCCGTTTTTACAACTTGTGCTTCAATTTCATCACTAATGTTGTATAATTTATTCAAATCAGCAGAAATGTCAGTTGTTATCTCTTCTTTAGGAATAATACCATCTTTTTTGCATCCCAAGTTAACAACTACTTCATTGTCTCTTACTTGAATAATAGTTCCTTTTACGATTTCTCCTCTTCCTGGAATTCTGAGAGATTTTTCAATCTCATCCATTAATTCTTCCATTTGGTTTTCCGGCGAACCGTTTGCAGTCATATTTTCAGTCTCACCTTGAAAGCTTAATTCACTCATAGTAGTAATAACCTCCTTAATAATCCATTCAGGTGTCGATGCACCTGCTGCGATTCCAATTTTATTACATTTTTTAAAATCATTCAATGGTAAATCAGATTTTGTTTCAATAAAATATGATTTTTTACAAAATTTTTGCGCTATGGTATATAATTTTCGTGAGTTTGAGCTATGCTTTCCTCCGATGACAATCATTGCATCAACTTGTTTTGCTATTGTTTGACAGCTTTTTTGACGATCTTCTGTTGCTGAGCAAATGGTATTATAGTATTCAACATTTTTAAGGTTGCTATTAAAAACTTTTTCTATCTGATTCCACAAACTTTCTGTAATAGTAGTTTGTGCAACGACACAAATATTATCACCAGCAATATTTTCTGCATCTTTTTCATTTTCAATTATAATTGCACTGTTATCACACCAACCATTAATTCCAATTACTTCTGGATGGCTTTTATTGCCAACGATGACCACTTGCTTGCCTTTTTGAAAACAATCTTGAGCTTTTTTTTGAACCTTTCTTACAAAAATGCAAGTTGCGTCAATGACTTCTATTTTTTTTTGATCTGCTTCTTCATAAAATGCTTTTGGAACGCCATGGGAACGTACAATTATGGTAGCCCCTTCATCTACTTCATCTAATGTATTGACACGAATAACTCCTTTTTTTTGTAAATACTCACTGACTTGAGTATTATGTATTAAAGGTCCAAATGTATATATTTTCTTATCATTTTCTTTATTGATTTCAATGGTTTCTTCCGCCTTTTTCATGGCTTCTTTTACGCCAAAACAAAAACCTGAATGTTCAGCAATCTGAATTTCCACTTTTTCCACTCCCTATATATCTTTAATTTTATCCCAATATGCTTTTATTGACTGCTCAAATTTATTATCACCATACTCATAATATTTCTTCTCTTTAAGATTATCCGGCATATATTCTTGCTCAACATAATGATTAGGAAAGCTGTGAGGATATATATACTTGTCTTTATTCAATTTTTTATCATTAGAATTATTATCACATAAATGCAAAGGAATATTACCTACATCCATGTGATCCAGATCATGCAAAGCAGCTTTGATTGCCATGTACGCAGTATTGGATTTGGGGGATGTTGCTAATAAAAGCGTCGCTTGTGCTAATGGTATTTTAGCTTCAGGAAATCCAATCTGTAATGCTGAATCGACACAAGACTTGACAATTTGTGCCGCTTGCGGATATGCCAATCCAATATCCTCCGAAGCAATCACCAGCAGTCTCCTGCAGATGCCGTTTAAGTCTCCTCCTTTAATGAGGCGAGCCAACGCATGTATACTGGCATCTGGATTTGATCCGCGAATACTCTTTTGAAAGTAGCTTAATAAATTATAATGATTATCCCCATCTCTATCATGATATAGGATGCTGCTTTGTGAACATTCCTTCACTTTATCAAAATCAATAACCAGTTCTTTTTTATCTATTATTGTATAAGTATTAATGACGAGTTCTAACACGTTTAAGGCTCTTCTCAAATCTTTATTGGAAATCTGCGCTAAATATTCTAGTGCTTCCCCTTCTTCCTTTATATCTAAATCCAATCTTTCAGCTTCTATTTTTATTGCTCTTTTAATGCCTTGAAGAATATGGTGAACTTCAAGGGGCTTGAATTGTATGATGCTGCATCTGCTCAATAAAGAATTAAATATGGTAAAATTGACATTCTCTGTTGTGCTTCCGATCAGAGTAATCTCTCCTTTTTCAATGTATTCTAAAAGTGATTGCTGTTGACGCTTATTTAAGTAATGCAACTCATCAATATATAATAGGATTCCCGATAAAGTGGTTAAAGTGCCAATTTGTGCTACCACCTGCTTAATATCATCTAAATTAGCATTGGTTCCATTCAGCTTAAAAAACCTTTTATGAGAATACTTAGCAATAATATTAGCAATGGTGGTTTTTCCAATTCCTGAAGGACCAAAAAAAATCATATTAGGTATGGTACCCGATTCAATCATTCTATTAAGAAGTTTGTCCTTTCCTATTACATGTTCTTGACCCACAATATCGTCCAATTGTTCCGGCCTTATTCTATCTGCTAAAGGATTCATTTCTTCACCTCTATTCTATATTAGTAAGAGCCATTTTCAGTCACATTATTCATTCACAAAACAGCCTCATTTCGTTCCATGTTTTTCTGATTTAAAACACTATCTATATATTTTATCAAATTTCATCATAATAATATACTCCCTCTATTTTTATTCTTATTTATATCTGAATCTTCACTATGGTACACCG
>JAKSCF010000743.1 GCA_022360735.1 Clostridia bacterium | reverse complement strand
GGCTTGACGGATATCGTGCCCGAAAGTGAGGAATATTAATGAAACTGCTTAGCTATATCATGGAGAACTATAACTATATTTTAGAAAAGACAGGCCAACACATATACCTAGCAGGTATCGCGGTATTGCTTGCATGTGCTGTGGGAATACCTGTTGGATTTTTAATAGCAAATAACAAAAAAGCTGCCAATATCGTAATAGGTGTGGCAAACATCATTCAGACGATTCCATCACTTGCTTTGTTTGCATTTGCTTTGCCCTTATTTGGTATTGGTCCAGATAATGCGATTTTTGCACTGTTTTTGTATGCCTTGCTGCCAATTATAAAAAATACACTAATAGGAATACGTAATGTCAACCCAGCCATTAGAGAAGCGGCAAGGGGTATGGGTATGAGTAGAAGCCAGATCATGTTCAAGGTGGAAATTCCACTGGCGATTTCCGTGATCATGGGCGGTGTACGTATAGCAACAGTTACCGGTATCGGTATTGCTACCATTGCAACGTTAATCGGTGCAGGCGGATTAGGTCAGCTAATCTATCAAGGTTTAGGAATGTGGAACGAAGAAATGATATTTGCAGGTGCCATATGCTCAGCGCTTTTAGCCCTAATTGCCGATTTCCTGTTAGGCTTGGTCGAAAATAAACTGACATCAAAAGGTATCACAAAAGAAGACTTAATTTAGTAGATAGCAACATCTGTTGTTATTAATAAATAACAAAAGGAGATATTATGAGGAAAATAATACCATTGGTATTTGCAGCATTACTTATTATTGCTTTGTTTTTAGTAGGCTGCTCAACAAAGGGAGACGACGTTATTCAAATCACACACAAGGATTATACTGAACAAAGAATCACAGGACAATTGTTGTCAGTTTATTTAGAAAGCAAAGGGTTTGAAACTGAAGTGACAGAGCTATCCGGCACAATGCTTTGCTACACGGCCCTTCGACAAGGGGAAGTGGATGTATATGCAGAATTTACAGGATCAGCATATGGTGCAATCTTAGACCAAACAGAAATTATCGGTGTACAGGAAACATATGATTATGTAAAACAAAGATGTGAAGATGAGCATGGAATTACATGGCTTAAACCTCTTGGCTGGAACAATACATATGTATTATCAGTCCGTCCAGAAACACAAGAGGAATACGGTCTAACTGATATCTCAAGCTTAATTGCTGTAGCACCTGAACTGGTTATGGGCTGTGATGATGAATTCCTAAATCGTGCAGACGGACTTCCAGGATTAAAAGAATTTTACCCTGGTCTTGAATTCAAAGATGAAATCCCAATGGATCAAGGTTTGACCTATGCTGCACTACGTGGTGGTGAACTCGATATTAACGTATCATATTCAACCGACGGACGTATCGCTAAATTTGGTTTGGTGAACTTGGAAGACAACAAAAACTTTTTCCCTCCATATTATGTCACTCCCATTCTAAGAATGGATTATGCAGAAGATAATCCTAAAATCGTTGAAGCATTAAATGAGCTGGGTGGACACTGGAGCGATACCGATATGCAAAAATACAACTTAATGGTGGACGAGGGACAGAATGCTAGGGACGTGGCCACCTTGATGCTGCAGGATGCAGGGCTCATCGACTAACTCTTTGAATTAAAGATAAACAAAAAAGGAGCAGCATTGTGTAGTGTTATACTGAAATCGGACAGATAAAAAAGAGCCTATGATACAATTCAAATATCATAGGCTCTTTCAATGTCAGAAAGGAAGTAAAATATGGGAAGATATTTTAGTGAAGAGTTCAAATTAAAAGTGGTGAAAGAATATTATAGCGGGTCAGGAATGAGCCAACTAGAGCGCAGATATAATATCAGACACAAGCGAATACAGGATTGGGTCAAGAAGTATAATGAATTTGGAGGATTTCCAGACTTTCGTGGCAAAGGCTCTAAAGGTAGGCCGAAAAGAATAGACATAAAACAAATGACCCCCGATGAATATATACAACACTTGAAAATGGAAAATGATATTTTAAAAAAGCTTCGCTCCCTAAACAACAACCAAGTAAGGTGAAGTATCGCATCATTGATACGTTGAAGGAAAAGTATGGCGTATGTGCGTTGTGTTCTTATCTTTGCTGCTCTCGCAGTGGTTATTACGATTGGGTATGGCGTGGGAAGCCTGTTCACAACAAGATAGATACAGAGAAAGCAGCAAAAATCTTATCAGTATATCTTGAACGGAAAACAAGAGGCCGTCGCCAAGTACAGATGCAGTTAGAACGTCAGTACAACCTTCATATGAGTTTAGGGAGCGTGCATCGATATATGAGCATACTAAATATTCAATCATTGAGAAAACGAAGATTCATCCCTTTAAGCAAGAAAACGCAGAACATGCCCAACACCTTCCAAAATGTTTTAAAGCAAAATTTCTGCGTTTCAGATGCTAGCCATAAATGGCTAACAGATATTACTTATCTCCATTCAAGAGACGGGACAGAGTATTTGTCCTGTATAAAGAATCTAAAGGATAAATCCATTATAGCATACCATATCTCAAACAAAAATGATTTGTCATTGGTAATGGAAACACTCAAAAAGGCTATTCCGAAAATACAGCACAGTATCTTGCTACACTCTGATCAAGGTTCTCAATACCATTCTCCAGTCTATCATCGTTTTTTGTCAGAGCACGGTATTACTGGAAGCATGTCACGCAAAGGGACGCCATACGATAATGCTCCAATTGAATCTTTCTTTTCTGCTTTGAAAAATGAAGAACTGAAGCTCTTCAAAGGTTTAACTATGCAACAGACGAGGAAGAAAGTAGCGCGATTTATCCATTACTATAATTATGAACGTCCGCAATGGGGGCTTCAAAAACTGACACCCATTGAGTATGGCCGTCAGTTAGTTTAGCTATTGCTCTTTTTAT
>JAKSCF010000641.1 GCA_022360735.1 Clostridia bacterium | reverse complement strand
TTTTTTGAATAATTATTTGTATTTTTCCGCCATCCTCCTTTTTCAAAATGCCATGCTTTATAGCATTTTCAACAAGGGGCTGTATGATAAGTGGTGTTATTTTAAAATTATATATGGCTTCGTCAATATCATATTCTACTTTAAGTCTATTTTCAAATCTCGTCTTTTGTATATCTATATATTGCTGTATTAGTTCTAGCTCTCTTTCTATGGTTACAAATTTATCATTATTATTGATGCTAAATGATTTTTTAAGATAATTTGCAAGATTAGTAAGCAATTCGCCTGCTCTTTTTCCATCTGTATAACAAAGGCTTATGATGCTACTCATTGTATTAAACAGAAAGTGAGGCTTTATCTGTGCTTGTAAAAAGGCTATCTCATTACGCTCAGACTCTTGTAAGGTTTTCTCCAGATTAAGAAAAGTTTTTGTTAATCTGTGAGATATCTCTTTATTTTTTTTATATTCATCAGAAAGCCGAAAAGAAAGGAGTAATAATGCTAGAATAGAAATTACTAATATACAGATAAATCCTTTAAAATAATCCTTCTCTGCGCCAATAGAAAATAATATTAAATATATATTATATAGATTCACACTGTATAGCAAAAAGATTAATGCGGTATAGCTTTTAAAATCAAGTCTGTCACTTTTTTTATTAAGAAATAAATATATAGAGCGTACAAATACACTTACAAAAAAAACGATATCTATAATCATTAGTATCCCAATATATCTGAGATAATCCTCAACTGGCAATATAATTATAAGTAATAGAAACATTACATAAAATCCTATCACAATATTTCTAATTCTATTCATTAAGTCTTTTACTATCTTGTCAAGAAATATAGTAATTAAAATAAGTGCAGTTAGTGTAGCAATATCTTTGAATTTATATATAAACTCATAGCTTAATTTAGGGAAAAAAACTAGTATTATCCTTTCACTGATAGTCATATTCATAATCGCAAATAAAATACAGCACATAGAAAAAATAATAATCGTTGGCTCTTTTCTCCCATAAGCTTTAATGACAAAGTAATAAAATATATAATAAAGTCCTATTGTAATTAACATTGTTATAATCCCAGCTTCAAACATTGTATTTTTACTGCTATAGGATATAAGTTGTTGATGCTCCCCAAAATATAGAGAGGTTGCTATGCCTCCATTTATAATCTCATAGTTAGAAACTTGAATAACAATTTCCATCTCACTATCATCAATTTCAAAAAAGGCTTTTTGAGGGATATTGCTATATAAGTTTTCTTCCCTTGTCTTTGCAGGGTTACCATCCTCCAATACCAGCTTACCATTTATATAAATCTTGCTGGCATTCCTAATATTTTGTTTTTTTATACCAAACAGATTTTTATTAGGTATATTTGTAATTAATAATCTAAATGTTCCAAACCCTTTTCCCGAAAATTTATTGTCATAGATATCTTTTTTCCAATTTCCCGGGATACTTATATAGCTTTTCTTATGATCCATTTTTTGATTCTTAGTAAAATCTTCTGGCATCAATAGCTGGTTCCAATAAAATTCCCATTCACCATCCAGATTTATTATTTTTTCTTTTGCAAAATCAGTTTTTCTTAGATCTATCACACCTTTTACTGCATTCGGCTTTTGAGTCTCCAGTCCAGCTATTAATGAATAAATAATAAACATCATTGTTAATAATATTACCAACAAAACGAGAAATTTTCTTGACTTCACCTTATTTAATATCCCCCTAATATATTTTTCTAGTATATTTCAGTATAGCTAATGCAAATCTCATCTGCAATACTTAGCAGAAGTTAGCTGGTATCCTGTAATCGTGTAATTTTTTCTGTGAGGCTAGCTAAGGGCACTGCCGTCAAGCTTTAATTAATGCTTAAATGTATTGACCTTTGAGCCTTATTTTTTGCCTCAAGGTTTTTCATATTACTTGACACAACATTACATGATATAAGGCACTTTTATAATATATCCTTGTTTTCTTGACATTTCATTATCTATTACTATTTTTTTCTAACTGTATGCTCGTAAAGTCAATTTGTCAAGCCTGTGACCCCTTTCTTTTTGGAAAATCTAACTTCTGAAAACTATCAGTAGGCTAAAATTTCAAATTATATGATAAATATTCAAGAAAACAAAATACAGAAATGAAAAGATTCCATGGAATGGGCCGAGCCAGAGGCTACGGTCTTAGAAGTCTGCGAATGCAAGTAAAATTACTTGTATTACCATATGATGGATACCCCTTTCTTTGTACATTATCGACGACTTAAATTATTCACTATACTGTTGTAAACTTTTTATATATGCTACTAAGTAAAATATTTCTGAAATGGTAGTAAGAAAAAATCACCCAGTGTGGTGTATTTATATTTTATGGGGGGTGCTTTTAATTGGAAAAATATATTGCTCTTTTACGTGGTATAAATATTAGCGGAAAAAATAAAGTATCAATGCCCTTATTAAAAACTGCCTTTGAAGATTTAGGTTTTTTTAGATGTTAGCACCTATATCAATAGTGGAAATGTTCTTTTTACCAGTGGTATTGGTGATAGAGACGAAATACTAAATCGCTGTAAAGCCATCATAAAAGAAAGATTTTTGTTAAATGTTCCTGTGGCTATCTGTTTAATTATAAATTAAGTCACTACAACATTTATCTGATGTAGTGGCTATTTGTTTACTACATACCCAAAATAGTCTGGGCCATGCTCGGGCTATAACGCACAAAGACACAATACTAAGATAAACATAGCACTGTGTCTCAATTTCATATTTGGTTAGATCGGTATTCATTGGCGATAAAAAAGCTTTTGTAATGCTTTAAGCTTATGAAAATCAGTTAGCAGATAGTACATTGGCGAGCAATTCAAGCCTTTTGCCTAAATCAGCATAGCCATGATAACAAATATAAACTACCTGCTTACCCCAATGAACAAAGAGATGTGTCATATATCCGTTTTGTGCGATAACGGTACGATCAAAAGCGTCAGGCTCATAGATTGTGTATTCCTCATCCTGCCACAAATGCAGGTCCATCAATTCATCAAATAGCGCCGGTGCGAAAGCAGAAAATGTCAAGCGATAATATTCTGTGCTTGCACTGGGAGAATAATAGCCACTGCCGTCAGGCCATTTGTGGGACTGGTCTGCCCCTTCTTGATGAATGTCATAATGCTCAGGTACCAAGGGCGTCCAAGTATAGTCCACATAGTTATTGTAATCAATATCTTCATCAAACACGAATGCTGGCTTCGCCCAAGCAAACTCTTCACTTTGCTCAATCAAATCCAGCGAAAGATAGGGCAAAGGAGCTGTCACATCTACTGTGCTTTTTCTCCAGTCGGTTGTAAGAGTGAAAAAGCCTGTAAATAGTACTGTAATAGAAAGCAGTAGCGATAACGCATTTATGATGCGATAGCTGTGATACTGTTTTCTGTAATTCTTTTGATGACTAAGGACATATCCACCCGCAAGTAGTCTCTTTATTCTCAAGACACTTTGTGCCTGCTGCACTACCCGCACGATAATAAAAAGCTCAGATGCAAGCAAATATAAATAGAGGGGACTTGCTAAAAACAGCGTTACAGGTCTGTCAGAAACAAGAAATCCACCAATAAATATTGCAAAAATTCCAATAACGCAAATACCGGTACCAACTGCTGTACGGGTTAGCTTTTTACACAGCCTGTGATAGCTTTCGCTCTGCACAATGGGATCGGTATGTAGTTCAGTTGCATCTGTTATCGTGGATTTCCAAACAAAAAATAGATTGTTTAACCCAGTGACAAAATCCCAGCCTGCATCGTTGTAAGCAGACAGGACTTCTGACGAAGGACGGTTGCTTTCGTCTATTGTAGGCTCTACACGATATCGAATATCCGAGGGCTCTCCCTTAGTAAAGCGAAACCATGCCAGGTTAGTTCCTTCAAAAATGAAACCCTGTTTTGCTAAATCGGATAGCCAACATTCCAAGGCAACTGCATCATAAAAATCAAAAGATGGTCTTTTATAACAATGTTTCATTATTTTTGTCCTCCCATACAATAGCATCTGTTATGCACTGCTTAAGTCGCTCTAACTCATCGTGATACATCTGAGCACCCTTGTCAGTGAGGTGATAAAAACGTTTACGTCCATCTGTGCGAGTTTCTTCAATGACCTTTTCTTCCTCAAAGCGGCCTAAAATGGTGTACAGTGTTGCAGGACCTAACCGTACACGACCTTTTGTTAATTTCTCTACCATACTTGCAATTTCAGTACCACTATACTCACCGTTCAAAAATGCCATAAGCGTATAAAACATACTTTCACTGACGACCTCTATGCGTTTATTTCCCATGACTTATCCTCCTAATTATCGAGGGTTGATATTGTATGTTTTAAGTATATAATCGAGGATTGATATTGTCAATAGTAACCACCGCCCTTATGCAAGGATACTCTGGACTATTTTGGGTATGTAGGTAAAGCAAGAGCCGTTGCATCAAGATAAAGATGCAACGGCTCAATTTCGTGATAAGCCAGATTTTATTGTGTAGGTGAAGTTAAGTGCTAACGGAGGGTGTGCTCTTACCCTGTATATGAATAACAAGACACATGCACATGCCTTTTATTAATAACTTCAATAAATTTCATATGGTCTAAACACCCTTTCTGTTTATGGCAAAGGCGGATTGTTTTCATTGCTAGACGGCAAAGTTTGCATGAGGGCAAAGAAATGTTTAGGCTCACCGGTACTAAAATATTCATACCAAGATTCCAGTGTGTTTGATTGAAAAACACCTAAATGCTCAATAATTTG
>JAKSCF010000713.1 GCA_022360735.1 Clostridia bacterium | reverse complement strand
TTTCTTCCTTAGCATCTGTTTTTTTCTTCTTATTTTTCATCAACAGCACAACGCCTGCTCCGATCATAAGTAAAGGTATGAACATATCATAAACCAAACGCCTAGCTTCATAGGATATTTCAACATAACCCAGAATCGCAGTAATAAACAGCCACATTCCAAGTACTACCAGTCCAATACCCAGATACTTAATTTCAACTTTCTTCGTCTTAATAGGATAAATATGCTCATCAAAAATAATATCACCATTATTTATTTTCCTTTTAATAAATAAGTAGTCAAAAAAGCTATAAAACCATACAACTCCTACTAACGCGGCAAAAATACCTCTCCCAAAGTTAAATTCAACAACATAGAATATACCCAGCAAAAATGCAAACATCAGTTGTAACCCTCTGTTCATAATGCCTAAATACATTTGGCCTGCTCCGGGTATAAGGGAAAAAATAAAGCCCCAAAAGCGATTATAATTTACATTTACATTTTCTGCCGGCTTAAGAGCCTTTTTTCTTATTTTTTTAATACAATCTTCACAGTAAATATTTGCTTTCTCTTCCTCCATGCATACTTGGCACAAAGCTTTTTGGCATTCTTTACAAATATAAACACTATGGTTATCCTCATGGTTAAAGCATTTCATACTATTTCCTCCTCTTAATATGAACTATTTATAATAAGTTAAAAATATCATATATTTGCTGTATCCAATCCATTTTAGAATGTAGATCAATGGTTAAAAACAAGGTAAGCTTATCATGGAGCACAGAAACATCTAAAAAACAAAACACTACACCGGCAGCAATTAAACTCCTGCTCAAAATAGCTATTGCATGTTGGTCTGTAATCTGAAGCTTGTTTTGATGACTCTGCTCACCGATGGCGTCCATCACCTGATCGGTAAAGCCCATAGGCGCTTTTTTTATTGAAGCTTGATTCAATAATTGAACTGCAATTTTTTCAGCATGAAACATTGAACGACATTCATCACATTGTTTTATATGGTCAAATATCATCTTTTTATCTTCATCCGTTAATTTGGATTCAAAATATGAATTGATCAATTGCTGTATTGCCTTACATTTCATGAGTCATCAACCCCCATTCTATGTTTATTAATTAAATCCGATAACTGCTGCCTTCCCCTTCTGATTCTCGTATACACGGTTTTTTGCGGCAAACAAAGTATTTCAGATATTTCAACAACGGATAAGCCCTGACAATAGTAAAGTATAATCACAAATTTATATTGCGCCTTGAGGTTCATTAGGATTTTATTAAAGGCTTCTCTATTTTCATTGTTAATGACTATTTCTTCAACTTGTAATGCTTTAGCATCCATTCCCTCTAAAAGATATTCCGGTTTTTGGTTCAACTGAATCATTTTCCACTTTTTATTTTTTCTATGCCAATCCACACAAACATTCATAGAGACTTTATACACCCAAGTGGAAAATTTACTTTTAAAGTTAAAATACGATAGTTTCTTAAATATTTTAACAAAGGCTTCTTGGGCTAAATCTTCAGCTTCAGAAGAACTATTGGTATAATTATAAGCCATTGTATATATCCTATCTTTGTATCGATCTACCAAAATAGAGAAATATTCTTGCTGCCCTTTTATCACTTTTTTTATAATCTCTTCATCCGTCATAACATCACCGCCAGCCCGGGCTTATTTTAGTATTGCATGCTTTCTACAACGACTCTATAAGTTCTATTGACTTCCAGCCCGTTGTCTAAATCAAAATGTATTAAATTACAGCCTATTAATCCAATAAAAGTACACAGCATTAAAATAACAAAAATACTTCCATAGCTTATTTTTAAACTTTGTTCATCATTTCTTTTAGAAGCTAAAGTATAAGATACAATACATTCTATACCAAATACAATAAAAATACCCGGCCAAGCAATTCGTAATATCCGGACAATGGGATAATCCATAAATTGATGGAATAAAAATATTAATCCGGTAACTATAAAAGCTATTCCAAGAGTCATTACGCCAATTTTTCTAAACATATTTTTTGATACACAAAGTATCTTTCACCTCCTAATTTATAAAATCAACTCAAAATTTTCATGTTATTTAAAGGAATTCCTGTAATCATTTTTGAGTATGTCATGTGACTACATATATTAAGACGCCACCCATTCTTTTTTTTCTTCACTTTTTTTATATATTTTTTTAAACTACATGAAAAACCTTTTTTTGTAAAAAATAATACCAAGAATATTTTAGGAGGTTCATTTCATGAAAAATAAAAGAGAAAGTATAGACGCATTAAATCAGCTCCTTCAAGGAGAACATATGGCAGTAGATGTTTTTAATACGTTCATCTCCAAACTGGATAATAACAGATACAAAAAAACATTTCAAGAGGTTCAGAACAACCATAGAGAAAACATCTCTTATTTAGCTAAATATATACAAAATTTAGACGGAAAGCCTCATGAAAATATTGGAATGAAAGGTACTGTTGCGGATATGAAATTGATGATGGAGCTGGGCATGACAGCAAACGATCAAAAAATTCTTGAAAAAGCTATTGAAGGAGAAGTCGTAGGGATTAATATGGCTGAAAAAGTTTTACGAGGTAAACTTGACAACAAATCAAGGAGAATAGCAGGAGAAATATTGGAACGTGACAGAAGCTCTTTAGAGCAATTAAATCGATTAAACTGATATGAAACGACGATCACCGGTGGTGATCGTCATTCATTTTTTATTCATATATTATTGTTATAAAACCAAACCGCCTGTAACCTCAAGTACCGTTCCGTTGACAAATCCTGCCTCATCCGATGCCAAGTATAAATATGCATTTGCAATATCTTCAGGCGTTCCCAGCATTTTAAGGGGGCACTTGTCTTTCATCATTTGAAGTACTTTTTCAGGCACTTTATCTGTCATAGGAGATTGGATAAATCCTGGGGCTACGGCATTAACACGGATACCTTTAGGTCCTAGTTCCTTTGCCCAAACCTTTGTAATACCGATTACGGCCGATTTTGTAGCAACATAATTGGTTTGCCCAAAGTTTCCGTAAATACCTACAATAGATGAAGCGTTTAGAATGACACCTTTACTTTGTTTTTCCATAATTTTTGCAACCCCTTGGCTGCAATTATAAACACCTTTCAAGTTGACATTGATGACTGTATCAAATTGGTCTTCTGTCATTTTTAGTAAGGATGCATCCATAGTAATCCCTGCATTATTAACCAATACATCTATATACCCATAAGTATCTAAAGCTTTATTGATCATATTTTCTACGTCACCACGTTTTGTCACATCTGTTTTAATCCCTATTGCTGTGCCGCCGGCCCCTAGAATTTCTTCAACCGTTTTTTGTATGTCTGCTTCGTTTAAATCACTAATGACGACTTTGGCACCTTCACCGGCAAATTTTTGAGCTGTTGCCTTTCCAATCCCTCTGGCTGCTCCTGTAATAATAGCTACTTTATTTTCCAGCCGCATATTTATCACCTCTTATATTACAAATTTTTTCCCCACTTAACAGCGGTGGCTGCCCAGGTATATCCTGTTCCTGCCCCAAACAACACAGCTATGTCGCCTTGCTTGATTCGCCCGAGTTTTTCTCCTTCCACCAGAGAAATGAAAGCATCTGCGGATTGACAATGTCCATATTCTTCTAACACAAATGAATTTTCTTCTTCCAGCTGAAAGTACTCTAATATGTTATTTAAAATAGATCGTTTCATAAATATGGGAGCGATATAATTGATTTCATTTTTTTTATATCCACTTCTTTCAGCAGCTTTTTCAATCACAGAAATAAAATTCTTTAAAGTAATGGGATCAAGCTTTTCTTTCATACCGTGAATATCCGGCACATCTAAAAATCTATTCTCATATGCTATTTTATCAAAGTCATGAAAATTTTTACACCCGATTCCAAAAACTCCGATGGCTTCTGCAAAAGCGCCATCCGTTATCATATGTGTTTCCAAAATAATATTCTGATTTAATCCTTTTTCCAGAAGCACTGCAGCAGCACCATCTCCAAAATTAAACATAAATCTTGTGTTGCTGTTGGCATAATTAATTAAGTCCGTTTCTTTAGAGGATGATATCAGCAGAGCATATTTTAGTTTAGAGTCTTCCAGCATCATACTTCTTAAGACCTTTAAGGAATAGACCCCAGCCGAGCATAAGGAATGAATTTCAAAAGCATTGGCATTTTTTGCCCCTAACTCATGCTGTATTTTTGCTGCACAATTATATAGGTAATAATCCTTGTATTCGCTTCCGCAATAGACCACCAAATCTAATTTCTCCGGATTGAAACCCGCTAAAGCCTTTTGAGCAGCCTTAATGGCCATATCTGATACGGTTTCTTCCGGGCTTGCTTTATGAACATGCTTAATACCAAATTTATCTCGAATCACTTCCTTTGGTATTTTAGATGCTTCTCCTATATATTGACTATCTCTTATTTCATCCGGCACATAAATTCCTATTTTTTTTATTCCTACCACTCGATTAGAAAGCATTTGCTTTTTCTCCGTCACTTGGATAACCATATTGCTTCATCACTTGTGAAGCAACAATTTTACCTACATTGTTTTTAGGAATATCTTCTACGAATTCTATATATTTAGGAATTTTATAATGTGCCAATTTACCTTTTAATGATTCAATAATAGCTTCCTTGTTCAATTGTTTATCTTTTTTTAATGAAATAACGGCCTTACCGACTTCCCCCCATTTTTCGTCCGGTACACCTATAACACATGTTTCATGAATTTCAGGTATTTCATAAAGGGC
>JAKSCF010000564.1 GCA_022360735.1 Clostridia bacterium | reverse complement strand
GGTTATCATGATTACATATTTGAGTGAAGTAAAGCTAGCCGTTAAAGCGATGAAGCTAGGGGCTTATGATTATTTAACAAAACCATTTTCTTTAGATAATATCAATAAATTAGTATCCAATGCACTGGAATACTCAAAAATCAAGAAGAAGTTAAAGGATACGCCACAAGAAGAAGGCACTACTTTAATTGGTAAATCAAAGCAAATAGAGATCATAAGAAATACAGTAAAAAAGATTGGCGCAATGGATTATGACACTTGTATTCTTTTACAAGGAGAAAGCGGTGTTGGAAAAGAAGTCGTTGCAAAATTAATCCATAAATTAAAATTTAAAGACAACAACGCTTATGTAGCCATTAACTGTGCATCTATTCCTAAGACATTGCAGGAAAGTGAATTGTTTGGGTATGAGAAAGGCGCTTTTTCAGGCGCACAAACCAATAAAATAGGATTAATCGAAAGAGCAGATAAAGGGCTTCTTTTCTTAGATGAAATTGCAGATATGGACTTGAAGCTGCAAGCCAAAATGCTAAGAGTGCTGCAGGAAAAAAAGTTTAGAAGTGTTGGAGGTTTGGAAGAAAAGACATTCCAAGCTACCATTGTTGTAGCTTCTAATAAAGATTTAAAGCAGGAAATAATGAATGGAAATTTTAGAGAAGATTTGTATTACCGCTTGAATATTATTCCTATTAATATTCCGCCTTTAAGGGATAGGAGAGAAGACATTCCTATATTGGTCAGTCGTTTTATCAAAATCTATAACGAAAAACTTAATAAAGAGGTAGCATCAATAGGAGATGATGTACTGAATATGTTCATTCAATATAACTGGCCTGGAAACATAAGAGAGCTTAGAAACATTATTGTGAGAATTATGATTTTTAAAGAGGGCAGTACTATTGAAATAGATGATCTGCCTGCTGAAATATTGGACTACATTGACGTTAAAGATGAAACCCAAGACAGTTACGCTCTGGAGGTAGTAGAAAAAGAGACCATAAAGAAATCATTAGACAAAAATAACTGGAATATAAGCCTTTCGGCTGCTGAACTGGGTATATCTCGATTAACTCTGAGAAGAAAAATTGAAAAGTTTGATTTGAAAAAATAAATATAATCCACATAGAAAGTGGTAACTTTTGAAATATAAATTTCAAAAGTTACCACTTTCTTTTGTATGCAATTTAGTCTCAAAGCATAAAAACATTGAAATTTCAATTGATATAAGAATGGCATATAAATTGCTCCTAGGTTAGAGGAGAGGCACTAATAATGGAAAGCATCACTTGAAGCATACCATTATTAAGTTTAAAGCGCATAAAGGAGGTAATATTTGTGAATCAAGCATTAGAAGGTATTAAAGTCTTGGATTTAACTAGGGTGCTGGCCGGGCCTTATTGTACCATGGTGTTAGCGGATCTAGGTGCTGAAGTTATTAAAGTAGAAGTGCCTAAAAAAGGCGACGACTCCAGACAATTTGGCCCTTATGTCAATGATGAAAGCGCATACTTTATGAGCATCAACCGCAACAAAAAAAGTATTACTATGAATTTAAAAAATCCTGAAGCTAAAAAAGAATTTTTTAAATTAATAGAAAAAGTTGATGTAGTGGTTGAAAATTATAAACCCGGTACAATGGAAAAATTGGGATTTGGATATGACCAACTTAAAGAAATTAATCCTAAGATTATTTATGCCGCCGCTTCGGGGTTTGGACATACAGGCCCTTACAGTCAGAGGCCTGCATATGATGGGGTCGTGCAAGCTATGGGCGGGATAATGAGTATTACTGGAGCAAAGGGGGGAAAGCCTACGCGGGTAGGACCATCAATAGGGGATATTACGGCAGGTCTCTTTACTGCTGTAGGAATACTAAGCGCATTGAATTATAGAAATATAACAGGAGTAGGTCAGAAGGTAGATGTTGCAATGCTGGATTGCCAAGTAGCTATTTTGGAAAACGCTATTGCAAGATATTTGACAACAGGTGTTTCGCCAAAGCCTGCAGGTAACAAACATTCTTCAATTGTTCCTTTCGAACCATTTGATACTTTAGATGGAGAGATCATGATTGCTGCCGGCAACGACAGCTTATGGAGAAAGCTATGCAAAGAAATGGGCACTGTAGATCTAGCCGATGATGCTCGATTTAAAACAAATCCTCTTAGATCAGAAAACTATGATGAATTAAGACCATTAATAGCTGAAAGGATCGTTACAAAGACCACGGATGAATGGCAAAAGATATTGGATGAAGCAGGTGTTCCAAATGGGCCTATCAACAACGTTGAAAGAGTCGTCAACGACCCCCAAGTGATATCAAGAGAAATGCTGGTAGAAATTGAGCATGCCAAAGCCGGTAAAATGAAAATTCCCGGAGTGCCTATTAAGATGAGCGAGACCCAAGGCATTATAAAAACTGCAGCACCCATACTTGGCGAGCACACGAAAGAAGTATTAAAATCTTTCAACAATTTAACAGATGAAGAGATAGCAAAATTACATGAAATAGGAGCTATCTAGTTTTTTACGAGAAGAAATAATTTTTAATTTCATAAAGTGCGTCAATGAAAATAATAAGGAGGTAAAAAATGGAGATATATGGTTTAGGCATTGTTGCCATATGCATGTTTGTTGGTTCGTTTATAGGACATTCGTTAGGGAGCGTACTAGGTGTTAGCGGCAATGTTGGCGGCGTAGGTATTGCAATGCTGATTTTAGTACTATTAAGTAATTATTATGAGAAAAAAGGAAAAGCATTCCACGAAAGAACACAAAACGGTATAAAATTTCTTAGTGCCCTTTACATTCCCATTGTAGTTGCTATGGCAGCCAGACAGAATGTAGTAGCTGCCTTTGAGGGCGGTATCGTAGCTTTTGCAGCCGGCGGAATTGCTACTATAGGTGCAATGTTTCTAGTACCTCTAATTTCTAAATTGTCTAAAGAGAATAACGAGTAGAGACAAATGAGGAGGATAAATTAATAATGGTTGATATTATAATTAAATTATTTGATAAGTATGCTTTGGTAGGCGCATTTGGTGTTGTAGCACTTATCATGTTGGTGGCCTACACACTAGCTGTCATGCTCAAACAAAAAAGAATGGGTTCCGCAATTGCTATCATAG
>JAKSCF010000637.1 GCA_022360735.1 Clostridia bacterium | reverse complement strand
GGCACTAAGTCTAGGTCTACTTCTAAGCTGTCTGATAATTCTCCAATCGCTACTGACACACCGCCTGCACCAAAGTCATTACATCTTTTTATTAAGGTGGCTGCTTCTTCTCTTCTAAATAATCTTTGAATATTTCTTTCTGTAGGCGGATTACCTTTTTGAACCTCAGCACCGCAATCCAATATAGACGCTTCCGTATGTTCTTTGGATGAGCCTGTAGCACCTCCGCAGCCATCTCTGCCGGTTCTTCCACCTACTAATATGATACAATCTCCTTCTTCGGGTCTTTTACGTATAACATTTTTCTTGGGAGCAGCTGCAATGACCGCACCTACCTCCATTCTCTTTGCCACAAACCCTTCATCATAAATTTCCGCAACTTGGCCTGTAGCCAATCCTATTTGATTGCCATAGGAGCTGTATCCATGGGCTGCTTCTGTTGTAATTTTCTTTTGTGGCAGCTTTCCAGGCAGAGTATCTTCAAGACTTTGTCTTGGGTCACCGCTTCCCGTTACACGCATGGCTTGATAGACGTAGGATCTGCCGGAAAGCGGATCCCTTATGGCACCTCCTAAGCAAGTAGCCGCTCCGCCAAAAGGCTCTATTTCAGTAGGATGGTTATGGGTCTCATTTTTAAACATGACCAGCCATTCTTCTTCTTTTCCATCAATAATTGCATTTACTTTTATACTGCAGGCATTGATTTCTTCTGATTCATCTAAATCTTTCAGCTTACCTTTTTGCTTTAGGTATTTCATACCGGCCACTGCCATATCCATCAAAGAGACCGGCTTCTTTTTTTCTTTATATATTTCATTTCGTATATCTAAATAATCTGAGTACGCATCCTCCATTATTTTGGTATATGCACCATTATCCAGTTCAACATCTGTAATCTCGGTTAAAAAAGTCGTATGTCTACAGTGATCGGACCAATAAGTATCTAAAACTTTAAGTTCAGTTAATGTTGGATTACGACCTTCATCGTTTTTGAAGTAATTTTGCACGAATTCTATGTCTTCAAAAGACATGGCTAATTTCAATTCATCTCTCAGTTCTTTTAACTCTGAAAGACTCATAGCTATAAAGCCGTCTATATTTTTTACATCAGGAGGAATTGGCATTTCAACCGTCAAGTTATCCGGTATTTCAAGAATGGCTTCATGGGAATCTACAGGATTAATACAATAGCTTTTAATGTCTGAAAAATCTTTATGGGATATCTCACCTTCTAACACGATAAGCTTTGCAGCTTTTACCACAGGCTTTTCTTTTTGACTTAATATCTGAATACACTGAGCAGCAGAGTCTGCACGCTGGTCATATTGTCCAGGTAAATATTCCACTGCAAAATACCTACTATACTCAGATAAATCTACTTTACTATCAAAGACTTGATCTACCGTAGGTTCAGAAAAAATAGTCCCCTTTGCTTTCTCATAGGTTAGGTCATCCATACCTTCAACATCATAACGGTTTAATATTCTAACTTTTTTAAGCCCTTTCGGTTTTATGCTTTGCATTAAATCTGTGTATAGCCTTTGGGCTTCAATGTCGAAACCTTTCTTTTTTTCCACATAAATTCTTCTTACTCTGTTCATTTTTTTCCTCCAATTATGCAGTCCTATATTCTTTAGTATAGAAGTATCACACACATCTATATAATAGCATTTTTATGAATAATAGCAAACATTAAAAAAGAATTTTGTTTATACATACGGTATAACACAAAATTCTTTCTCATTTTTTTGTTAATTGATCGTGTTTTCTTCACTGGAATCTGTTGTAACGGTAATGCCTTGTTCTTTCAAATAGGCTTCTATTTTCGCCTTTTTGCTCATCACACCATCGTGATATTTAATATTATAAATGCCTTTGTCTACACGTGTAATGCCTTGATTGTAAGCGGATAAGGCTAACACTACTTGTTGATCATAACGATCCATCTTATCTTTTAGGTATCTTACCCCAAAATCCACATTGATTTCAGGATCATACAGCATCTTAGCTGTCAGTCCTGCATTTGCGCCTGTGCTTTTCATAATCTGCATAAGGCCTATAGCACCTTTGTAATATGTATTGGGATCAAAATTGCTTTCTTGCCATACGGTTGCATATATTAGCAGTTCATCCATATCATATAACTGGCATTTTTCTTTGATAAGCATGATAATACGCATAGCATCTGCTTCCGTTAATTTTTTATTGAGTGTCATTGCATGATCTGCCAAAGCTTTATAGTAATTAAAAGATACTTCATCAAACATGCTTGCTGCACTTAGGGCTTCATCTGTGGATATATAGATACCTGTGTACAAATTGAAGAAAAAATCCCATTTCAAATAATCTGCTATTACTTTGTGGGTCAGCGGAACATAAGTGATGTATTCGTACTCCATAATGGGGTAATCATCGGATAAATATTCTTTATCGTTGATGAACAGTTTTACATCTGATTTTTCTGCTGCTATCTTGTTCCAGTCTTGTTTAATCCACTGTTCATCATAATTTTTTTGTTCCGAATCTTGGGTTGTAATCAATAATTTTTGGGATTCCTCATCCCACACGACTTCAAACCCTAAGATTTTGCTATTCTGATAGGTAAGGGGAAAATAGACAATATCTTTATATTCAAAATATGGATATAAAGAATGAGCATTGATAATTTTTTCTCCATTAATATGTATACCTTTATTATATACGGTGACTTCTTGTTTTTCTGTATTGGCAAATGCGATAGATGTCGAAAACAAGATCATTATAATAAATAATGATATAATTCGTTTAAACATATATCTTCCTTCCTTTATATTTTGTTTAAACCGATTATATCATTATTTTACTCTTTTTTTTATTAATAATTGATGACATTTTCTATTGTCCTTCTTCAATAATTGCTCCTAATGGACAGAAATCAATACACTTCTTACAATTAATACATTTTTCGTAATCGATTTCCGGCAGTCCGAAAAAAATTTTTTTTTGACTAATGGCCTTAGTTGGACATATTCGAATAGATGGGCAAGGATGATCAGCCGGACATCGTTTCTCATCAATCCTTATTTTATTATTCTTATCCATTGAAAGCTCCTCTTTCTAAATATAGTTTTTCACAATATCTAATACCCACTATTCTTTTATCTAAACACTTTTTTGTTTTATTTTTCTTCTCCTTTTTCTTCCTGCTTATCACCAGCTTCTGATTGTCTTTTATCTTCTTGGTCCAGGGCTTTAACTGTTTTTTCAGCTTTACGGTATGCAAAATAGAGTATTAATACCAACAGTCCCCAAAATATTATTTTTTCTATCAAAAGCTTTCCTCCTTATTCATATATAGAAGCGTTTTTGCATTCCTTCTCTTCATTGGTCGAATAGTATTCTATGTTATTATAGCATAAAAATAACCGGATTTATATCCAATTAAAAAGCTGAAAACGCTATAAGATAAGTTAAAAATAGTAGATATATAAATGAAAAAAGGAAAAAGTTCTCATCGGAAATCAATGAGAACTTTATAAGTTTATACCTACTCTGTTTACCAATAACTTGATATTAAAGTCCTTTATTTATAAGATATTTTTCATAATCTTCAATATCATCTTCGTCGACGACAACTACCATCTCAGCCTCTTCACCCTTATTATAGATGCAAATGATAAAATCATCTTTATCGATGTCATTGGTATCACCGACTTCAATATCAACCGGTTCTTTGTCTATAAATTTTATTTCGTATACTACAACATCATCTGCCAGTTCTACGTATGTCTCCACTGCATCAGCAGTTACATCAAATCCATTATTTTCTGTATCTGTGACTATACCATGCTCATAACCATATTCTACGATATCCTCAAGAGCAGTACCGGTTCTAACCATTGTAGCTTTATTGATTTCTCCGGCACTATAACTGACTACATATACGAAATTATCTTCACTTTTATCATTAAGCGCTTCAGAGTTTTTAGCTTCTGAAATTTTAGTTACTGCTTTACCATCTATGAAACCTTCAACTTCAGCTTTATCATCGTCTATATCTGAGACTCCGGTTACGGCGAAGTATTCATCATTTGAAGTGCCATCAAGGATTACCATTACCTCAATATCCCCACCATCCAGAGCATATAATGCCGTATATTCATCGTCATCTTCAAGCTTGTCCAGAACATCCCAGTAGCCGTCATTAACAAGGCCTGTAATTGAGCCAGTTGATGCTACCGCCGGATCATCTGCTATATAAAAGATGACACCGCTGCTTTTAAATCCATCACCATTCCACTTTTCGCTCTTTCCACTATAGGATTTATCATCTGCTTTTTGAGTGTTGTCAGTAATTAAAGCGGTAAGTTTGTCAATTTTACCGGATGGATTAAGTTCATAAGATACAGCTATTATTTGACTAGGCGTTGAATAACCGCCGCTACCATCGGGTGTAAAGTTAGTGGTAATGTACGACCCCCATACGCCGTCTTTTAGAAGTGCATCTTCTGTATCGTCTTCATCAATATTTACATCAAAAGTAGTGGTTTCTCCATCACTGGTAAAAAGCTTAATTTCCGGATTGCGAGTACTTCCACCATTTGATGCAGCTATTACAATACCGTAAAGATCCGGTGTTGATTCTATTTCTTCAGAGCTATAAACATATCCAAAAGTATCAAATATTATTTTATAAGTATTTCCAACTTTAAAATCTTCAAGTGAAGTTTTCTCTTCACATACTTCAAGTTTTCCACCCAGTATTTTTCCTTTTGCTTCTTCGTAAGTTATCCTATATGCATTACCCTCCATATCGATAACTTCTCCTTTACTTTCATCATTACTTTCATCTATTTTCTTAACTTTTATTTCTTTGGTTTCTCTTGTAACAACCAATAATACTTTATCATATTCGCCATCATCGTTTTTTTCACCGGCAGAGGCAAATACCGTTACAACATCGCCTTCTTGGATATCTTCAAGCTTACCTGCTGCACCATCAACCGTAATATTTGTAAAATCAAGTTCTTCTCCATTATTATCTACTGTTGGAAGCTCGACGCCAAAGATTTCTCCTGTACCATCTTCAAGAGCCTCTTCAATTTCTTCAAGTTCTTCCTCTTCCGCAAGGTATTCCCCAGTAGCTGCCCATGCAACGATTCCGTCAATTGTGGCAAATTTATTATCATCCTTATCATCCAGTTCCCCATAAACAGTCATATAAAAACCCAAAAGAATTAATTGCGCATCAGAGAATGTTGTTTCTCCTCCATTCACGTATACTTTAGTGTCGGGTTCAGCGGCTGTAACATCATACTCTTCATTGTTTGCATCCGTAAATTTAATACCATAAGTATCGTTAACATGGTCATATAGTCCCGTAACGGTGTCACTCGTCACTTGATCTATTGCAATAATAGGATCATCATCATTCAATTCATTATCATTATTTTTATCCAATCGGTATACATCTGCCTTTGCAAATACGTAGTTAGATACATCAATCAATGCATCTTCCGCATCATCGGCATCAATAAAATCATCTTCTACAAAATAGCAATTTAACTTTGTAAGAAAAGTAACATACTCAGCATCTTCGTCATCATTACTTTGACGGTTAAGTGTTTTCTTTGATACATTCCCATCGTTATCAACGCTTACATTGGCAACAGAAAGTGAATTGAAGAGCATTGTAGCTACCGCACCTCTATCAGCAGATCCTGAGAAAACAACATTTACATCATCTGTCACGTTAAGATCTTCTGCTAAAGATAGATAGTTAACCGGCCAATCTCCAATTAAATCTTCACATCCGTCCTTATAGCCAAGTGCTCTTGAGATCATCGTTAATGCTTCAGGAAAAGATACTTTTGCATCCGGTTTAAAAGTCCCATCCGGATAACCATTTACAATATCTTTTCCGGCAATAACGGCAACATATTTGTCTGCCCAATGTCCTGACATATCACTAAAACTGCTTACTCCAAAAAATTCAGCTGCATCATCCAGACCCAGCACCCTAACCATAAGCGCAGCTATTTCTGCTCTTGTTACAGCCCCTTCCGGCTTATAGCTGCCATCGGGATATCCTGTTACAACATCAAGGGCCATTAATACTTTGACTTCTGTTTCAAACTCCGTCCCTACTACATCCGAAGGGGTAGATGCTGCCGTTGCAGTAAATGAAACACCCAAGCCGCCAAGTACCAGTGAAAGTACCAGTACAAACGAAAGTACTTTTCGCATAAGAAAATTCCTCCTTTGTTTGTTATCAGTGGTGGAATTCATTTTATCATTGACTGAATTATATGTCAATTAAAAATATTCAGTTTTTGTCATGGTGAAACATGGAAAATAATCATAAAGTCACAGCAAAAAAATCTAAAAAAATAAACCATGAAAATTATCCCATGGTTTTCGTAAGATATCTTATGTAAATCTTAAATCATTTGAGGTAGTCTTTTATTTTTACTATTTCTCCGTTTTTAATATACACCCGAGGCACTCGCCTTCCTACCATACAAATGGTTTCATAGTTAATGGTTCCGATACATTCAGCTACTTCCTCTGTGGTGATTGAATGAGAATTATCTCCGCCAAATAACAATACTTCATCTCCGGCCTTAACATCATCAATCATAGAAACATCCAGCATACACTGATCCATACAAACAGTCCCTACAACAGGTGCTTTCTTCCCATGTACAATGGCATGCCCTTTATTGCTTAGAAGTCGAGTATATCCGTCAGCATAACCTACAGGTATCGTAGCGATTTTCTGTCCTTTTTTTCCCTGATACTTTAATCCATAGCTGATGCCCCCATCTTTACTTAATGTTTTGACGTGGGATATTCTTGTTTTAAAAGACATCACCGGCTTTAGATTCAATACGTCTTTTTTTACTTCATTAGAAGGATAAAGGCCATATAAAATAATCCCCGGCCTCACCATGTCCATATTCATATCCGGCATATCCATTATAGCCGCACTGTTTGATATATGTTTAATAGGTATTTTAATATTGTTCTCTTGTAGTTTTTCTATGAAGTATAAAAACAATTCATACTGTTGATACGAAAACGTCTTATCGGCTTCATCCGCACATGCCAGATGAGAGAAAATGCCGTTAATCTTCACATTGGGCAATTGATATATTTTAATAATTTCTTTTAAAGCTTCATCGTTAGGCTGAAAACCAATTCTATTCATACCGGTATCAATTTTTATATGAATACTGATACCCATTCCTATTCTTTCAGCAACTTTTGAATATTGTATGGCTTGGTGGTAGGAATAGATGGTTTGAATGACACCATGCTTTATGGCCTCTTCAATATTTTCTGATGGTGTATAGCCCAGCACCAGTGTCTGAGCTTTAGGGTTTTGTTTTCTTATTTCAACCGCTTCATTAATGGATGAAACGGCAAGCATGTCAGCACCGTTATTTAATAGAACATCTGCCATTTCTAACGCCCCATGACCATATCCATTGGCTTTAACCACAGCAGCAATTTTGATTTCTTCTCCTACATGTTGTCTTATTTGTTTTAAATTATGTATCAGATGGTCTAGATTAACCTCAGCCCATTTAATCTCTCTTATATCCATAAAACCCTCCGTACTTTGTCTTAGTAGATGATACGTTTACGTATCATCTACTAGTATATAAGAATTTATGGATGGAATAAAGATTCTTTTAATAACATTTATAGATTGCTTTATAAAGCAAAACCAAATATTAAATATAAGATTGTAGTAGCAGCGCATGCTATTAATGCATACGGAAGTAAACAGACTGCTTGATCTGTTGGTCTAATTTGTACAGATGTTGAACTCATTATCATTTGTTCTGAGAAGAAACATGCCATTCCACCGAATACGGCTCCTGAAACAACGCCTCCTAATGCTAAATATACATTTACACCTGAAGCTTGTGCCAATGGTGCTACGATGGGGAACATCAATATCATAATACCCCAGAAATCTATTCCAAAGAAAGCTAAAACAGCTACTATTACAAATGCCAATGCCGGAAGAAGTGCTCCGTTTAAGTAAGGCTCTACTGAGGTTATGACATACTCAGATAAACCAAGCTCTTCAACTGCTTCCACAAATATAAATGCCATCATAACAAAAATAGCTATGAATAACATCTCTTTTGCGCCTTCAAAGAAATTATCGAAGAATTCCCTAATATTCATCTTTTTTCTTGGAACATATAGTATGAAGCATAATGCCAATGCAAGGAATAAACCATACATTATTTCTTCAGTTGTTATAACAAGTACAATAACAGCTATAATAGGAATTAAAAAATCATATAGCTTTGGTTCTCCTTTTTCTTTGATTCTTGCTTGAGTTTCAGCAAACTCAATACCCATTGTATCCGCTAAGTCCTCTGGGAATGTTTTTCCTGTTTTTTCAACTCTTTCATAAGCTTTTTTTATGGGTCCAAATCTAGGAATAATGCCTAAGGCCATAAATGGAACCATACCAACCATAACGATTGCAAAGAAAATGAAGGGTATAAGTTTTGTATATTCAGATATTAATCCACCCTCTGCTACACCAACTTCCAGCATTAATCCGTAAATAAATGCTGCCCAGGTTGAGAAAGGCAATAATACGCATACCGGTGCTCCGGTTACATTGATAGCCATTGCGGTCATTTCTCTCGGCACCTTATGTTGATCCGTTATTCCTCTCATGGCAGCGCCAATTGTTAAATTATTTAAATAATCATCAACAAATATTAAAATGCCTAAAATCCACGTTACGATAAGGCTGCTTTTTTCTGATTTAATAACCCTTTCAGCATATTTAGCAAATCCTAGAGTACCGCCTGATTCAATTAACAGATTAATTAGCGCACCAAATAGAATTAAAATAATTAAAATCCAAGGATATGTTTCGCTGGCAAGCATACCATAAAGTTTTTCTTCAAATGCATATATAACATCAATACTAAAGCCATATTGAATGATTAAAGCAAAACCAATTGCCACTAGTATTGATTCAAATATTCTTTTCGTCCATATTACCAGTCCCAGCATAACAAGCAATGGTAAAACTGATAAAATTCCGTAACTTCCTCCCATACTAGCCCTCCTTTTTATTAAACTCTTATTTTAATAAAATTAGGATTTTTATTTTCATAAAGTCCGGCGAATATTTCATATATAATTTTTAATCCAGCCCATGAGGTAATGTCATTAACATCTCTTGGTGGAGAAATTTCTACTAAGTCATATGCTGCGACAGGCAGGTTTTTGACTAACTCTCTAGTCATGTACATCATTTGCCTGCTTGACAATCCGCCGCCTTCCGGGGTTCCTGTTCCCGGCGCATAAGCAGGGTCCAATACGTCAATATCTGTTGTGATATAGACAGCGTCATAATCTTTATAAGCTTCAATTAATTGTTGAGTGACCTCTTCCGCACCTAGTTGATCTACTTTTGATGCATGATAAAAGTTAATATTATTTTCATTAATAAAGTGTACTTCTTCCGGCTCAAAAGAACGCATACCTACCTGCGCTAAATCTTTTGCCTCTACATCTTCAAATTCTAAGAACCTTCTAAGGGGACATGCATGGGCCCATTTATGCCCCTCATACTCATCCATTAAGTCCGGATGACAGTCAAAATGAATCACACCTATCTTTTTTCCGTCATATGCTTTTCTAAATCCACCTAAAAGAGGTATCGTAACAGAATGGTCCCCACCTATAAAAAGAGTAAATTTGTCTTTAATCAGTTCTTCCGCAGTTTTCTCTATATCCCCATAATATCTTTCCCAATTTAAATCCAAAGGGGCATCACCCGCATCATATATTGAGAAATCTTCTAATATTACGCCTTCTTCCGTCGTCGGAGGTAAACCTTTTGAAAGGTGTCTTATTCTATCCGGAGCTTCAGATGCTCCTTTGCCGATAGATGCAGCTCCGTCAAACGGAATGCCATAAATATTAATATCCGCTTTTTTTGGATCAGTAGTAGCTAATTCTGCCCAAGGTAAGTTATGCATTTTATGTTCTGTCCCTATTTTTAAGAACAGTTCCTCCCCTCTTTTTTTGGTTTTGTCAGATACAATTTGCTGCAACAAAATATCTTTCATTTTTTCTAATTTTATTAAAATTTCTGAATATTTCAAATTGCCCAAATGGTGAATTTTTATTATAATACTACTTAAGTAGTATTTAAAAAGCACCAATTTTTGCATATACTACAACTATAGTTGAATGTTTATTAATGTTATGTTATAATTGCCAGCAAAATAGGAACATGAGAGGTGGTTGATAATGACATTACTGAAACAAAATGAATGGTTATCAATTAACGATATGATTTTTTCTATTTATAAAACTTCTGATCTAAAAAAAATGAGAAAGCATTTCCTGGAGTCTCTTCAATTACTTGTGTCTTATGATAGTGCTCTATTTGATTTTAGCGTTAAAAGTAAAAATAATTACCTTTTTTTTGATCCTATTTCAATCAATATACCTATAGAATATTTGAAAAATTACTATGAATATTATCAACATATCGACTATACCAGATGGATTCACTTTCAGCCTAATTCTGTTATATATAGAGACACAGATTTATTAAATAATAAACAAAGAGAGAGCACAGAGTATTTTAAAGAATGGATGTGCCCTACTAACAGCTATTTTGCCGGTGGTACAACCATTGTTCAAGACGGGCACTTGCTGGGTACGGTGACGGTATTCCGATCGGAGGAGCATAAAAATCTTTCAGAAAAGGATTTATTTATATTAAATATATTGAATTCTCATTTATCTAATCGGTTATTTCAAGTGTTTCCTCAGGGCATAAAAAATTCAATTGTTAAGACAAAAGAAAGCGACGATCCTATAGAAGAATATCATTTAACCAACAGAGAATGGGAAATTATAGAATTGGTAATGGATGGTTTTTCTAATCAAGAAATAAGCGATATTTTATTTATCAGTGCTACTACTGTAAAAAAGCATTTAAGCAATATCTTCAAGAAATTAAATGTAAACAGCCGTACACAACTTATCAAAGTGATTCATTTAAATGATTAATATACAAAAAGCAAGCATACGACTAAGCCGTATGCTTTTTTTGTGTATTTATTTTTAACTATAGATTAAATTCTTTGTAAGTATCTGCCATTGCTTCATCCAGTTTTGATATAACGATGTCAATGGTCTCATCAGTCATTGTTGCAGGTGGCTCAATTCTTACTGTTTTGGCATTTACCAGTGTACCCGCTGTCATGACGTTACGTGCGAATAATCCTTTAGTTACAGAGTATCCCATTTCTGCTACCGGGAATTCCATAGCGATAAGAAGACCGGCCCCTCTGAAATCTACCAGCAGCTTTGGATATTTTTCTTGTAATTTTGCAAGCTCTTTCATGAAGTGCTCACCTTTAGCTTTTGCTTGACCTGGAATGTCATGCTCCAGCATGTAACCGATTGTAGCGATAGCAGCTGAACAAGCTAATGGGTTTCCACCAAATGTTGGTGATCCAAGAATCCATGGATTTTCAACCAGTTTGTCAATCCACATCTTAGGTCTTGCGATAATACCGGTAATAGGCATGATACCACCACCGAAAGCTTTTCCATAAGTCATGATATCGGGCACAACGCCTTCAGCTTCACATCTAAACATGGTGCCGCATCTACCCATACCCGTTTGGATTTCGTCAAATATTAGTGCTACACCTGTTTCGTCACAGATTTCTCTTAATCTAGCAAGGTATCCTTCCGGTGGAATTATTACGCCGGCTTCGCCTTGAACAGGCTCAACGATAATTGCTGCAACTTTTTCTCCTACAGCTTGCAAGTTTTTAATTGCCGCTTCAGCAGCATCTGCATCACCGAATTTTACATGTTGTACTTGTTGAATCATGGGCGTGTAGTCTTCTCTGTAAGCACCTTTTCCACCCATTGAGATTGCTCCCATTGATTTTCCGTGGAATGCGCCTACTGTTGAAATGAACCATCTGCCGCCGGTAGCAAGTCTGGCAAGTTTAAGAGCCATTTCTACTGCTTCTGCTCCACCATTTGTGAAGAAAGCATATTGAAGGTCTCCAGGTGTAATCATTGATAATAATTTTGCAAGGTATCCTCTTAGCGGGTCTACTAATTCTTGACTGTGTAATGCGTATCTTCCTAACTGCGCTTGAACATATTTAAGAATCTCAGGATTTCTATGTCCACATGTATAGATACCGAAACCACCAAGACAATCGATAAATTCATTTCCATAAAGGTCAACAAAGTGTTCTTCAGAATCTGTCCACTCAACGAAAGCAGAGTTAGTTGATACAGATTTTCTGTATTCTAACCACCCTGGGTTAACGTTGTTGTTAAAGTTATCAATAGAGTCCGCTACGATTTGATCCTTTTCATCCTTTGCAAGGTCATCTTTAAGGATATAATCCATTACTCTTTTAGCTTCTTTTAAAGCTGCATCTTTGTAAGCTGTCACAGTATACTCCTCCTTTATACTTTAAAACTTTAATTTAATTATTTAATTGCTACATTCCTATATATTCAATAATCATGCCAACAGATGCAGCTATTGACAAACATGACAATTATAAGCCTTGGGAGTATTGGTATTGCGAGATTACTACATTTATTCTAAATATTTTTACACTTCGGTTATTTTGCAAAAGTGTATAGCATTTGATATTTTTTCTTATATTTAAGATTTTTATATCATTCGTTTTTATAACCTTTTAAATCTTAAAACCAAAACTCCCGCCAACATGGATAACATGGTAACGGGAGTGAGATATGCAATCAATTATATTATAAATTAAATTCTTTATAAGTGTCTGCTAATGCTTCATCCAGTCTCTTAAGCACTTCATCAATTGTTTCATAATTCATAATTAGAGGCGGCTCAATTCTTAATGTTTTAGCATTAACAAGTGTACCGGCAGTCATAACCTTTCTAGCAAACAAACCTTTAGCAACCGAATATCCCATTTCTGATTCTGGGAATTCAAGACCAAATAACATACCCATTCCTCTTACGCCTATAAGGAGCTTAGGATATTTTGCTTGAATTGCCGCTAATTTTTCTGTTAAATACTCGCCTTTCTCTTTTGCTTGCTGAGGAAGATCATTTTCCAGCATGTATTTAATCGTTGCAATGGCTGCAGAACAAGCTAGCGGATTGCCACCGAAAGTAGGCGATCCCAAAATCCATGGGTTATCAATGATATCTTGTGTCCACATTTTAGAATTAGCAATAATACCGGTAATGGGCATTACGCCGCCGCCAAAAGCTTTACCATAAGTCATAATATCAGGTGCTACACCTTCAGCTTCACATCTGAACATGGATCCACATCTTCCCATACCTGTTTGGATTTCGTCAAAAATAAGAGCAACACCTGTCTCATCACATATTTCTCTTACTCTCTTTAGATATCCTTCAGGCGGAATAATAATACCAGCTTCTCCTTGAATAGGCTCAATGATTACAGCAGCAACTTTTTCTCCTACATGTTGAAGGTTTTTGATTGCTTTTTCCATTGCTTCGGCATCACCATATTCAACGTGTTGTACTTGCTGAATCATAGGCAAGTACGGTTCTCTATAAGACCCTTTACCACCCATTGAGATTGCACCCAATGATTTTCCGTGGAATGCATTGATGGTAGAGATGTACCATTTGCCACCAGTAGCAAGTCTAGCCAGCTTTAATGCCATTTCTACTGCTTCTGCTCCACCATTGGTAAAGAATGAATATTTTAAGTCTCCAGGCGTAATCATAGCTAAAAGCTTTGCAAGGTATCCTCTTAACGGATCAACCAGTTCTTGACTATGAAGACAATACTTGCTAAGCTGTGATTCAACAGCTTTAACAATTTCCGGATTTCTATGTCCACAGCTATAAATACCAAATCCACCTAAGCAATCGATAAATTCTGTTTTATTTACATCATAGAAATGTACACCTTCAGATTCCCACTCTACAAAAGTTGCATCAGTTGATACAGATTTTCTGTATTCCAACCAACCTGGATTAACATGGGCATTAAAATTTTCTACCGAATCCTCTATTACTGATTTTTTTTGAGCGTCATCTAATTTATCAGATAGAATTAGATCATACACTCTTGACGCTTCTTTCAAAGCAGCATCTTTGTAAGCAGTCACTTATAACATCCTCCTTTATAATCAATTTTAACAACTGCTATTAATAACCATGCATTGCATGAGTATTATCTTTCCTAAATCCAGTCTAATCATCTTTTAATATTAAAAAAGCAAATCATTATTATCCGCCGCCTATAATCTTCAATATTTTAATGACATCATTCTCATTTATTTTAAACTGCTCATACTCTTTTAACAGTAGTTGATATCCATTGACCCATACTGAAGTTTTGGATTTCATCTCCAAATGCTTCAATAGCTCTGCTACCGTTAAACCTTCAGGAATAATCTTTTCTTTATTGTTAATGGTTACTTTCATCATAACACCACCTTTTTTTAAGGAAACAGGGAACAGGTTACAGGGGATAGTGTAAGTATAAGTTTAGTTTGAATTTACATTTAGGGCGGGCACGGAGACCCGCCCCTACGTTTCATGATCTCTATCTCAAATCAACCAGTCTATATCTAGGCGCTTAAGGGTTTCGGGTGTTGGGTTACCTGTCTCTTGATCCCATCCAGCTAATTCATAATATTTGTTTAAAGCGACTTCAAAATCTTCTTTGCTTAGCTGAGTTCCTGCATTAGGTCCGTCCGGAATCGCATCAAATAGTCTCTCCGGAATCACATCTTCTTTACGTGTGAAGCCTTCTTTTGCATTGAACATTCTCATCAGGTTGATTCTTCTTTCTCCAACTTCCTGCAGCTCTTTTATGCTTGCATCCCAGCCTGATCCGTATTGACAGAATTCTACCAATTCTTCCGGCCCATACAATTGCCATGCTGGTCCCCATGCAAATTGGCATAGTCCTAATGTATCTAACATGGAGTAGAATTTTTGGGTTTCCAAAGCAAATTTTGCTTTGTTTTCATCCAGTACGCCATATGCGTCACATGCCTCAAAGCCATTGAGCAGGTTCACCCATTTCCAGTCGTTAGAGTCTTTTGGTGCCATTAATGCAGGGTCATGCTCTGAAGATTGATGATCTGCTCCAAAGGGATTTACCGCATAGTTAATGGCCAGGTTTGGCTTCATTTGCGGCATATGTGCCGGCATTTCTTGTTTTTTAACTGCCATTACATATTTCTCCGAACCGCCGCCTATTTTCTCTGCTGCTCTTGCACTGCCTTCAGCCAATAAGTCTCCCAGTTTTCCTTCTCTGTTTGCTATCTTTGGAATGATTTCTCCAAATATACTACCATCTCCAAATTTCAATTCCATTCCATCTGAATTTTCTTTTGTAAGTAATCCATTTTCAAAGCATTCCATGGCAAATGCAATGGTCGCTCCACAGGAAATGGTATCTATGCCATACATGTTGCATAATTGGTTGGCATAGCAGATGTCTTCTAAGTTTGTGTTGTCACAATATGATCCAAATGTACATACGGTTTCATACTCAGGACCCCCATAAGCCGGATCCACTTTTCCTTCTATTTCTACAACACCTTTACATCGAATGGCACATGCAAAGCATGTGTCTCTTTCTTTTAAGATGTTTTTTGTTATAGTGTCTCCTTTTATGGCTTCTCCACCTTCTAAGTAGCCTCTTTTCCAGTTTCGACTTGGCAGAAATCCTTCATCCAAATGAAAGTCTGTTACGCCAGCCGTTCCGTTTAATGCCGTATCCACCATAACTTCATTTGCTTTTATTCTTTCTTTTACATCTTTTGTAAGGGTTTTAAAGCCATCCATATTAACGGGTTTTGCAGGTCTTTGTTTTTTAACCACCATTGCTTTTAAGTTCTTGGAACCCATAACGGCACCTACACCGTTTCTGCCATTGGCACGGCTTCTTTGGTGCATGATGCTTGCAAATTTAACCAGGTTTTCTCCACCGGGTCCGATGAGTGACATTTCAATATTCTTTTCGCCCAGTTCTTCTTTAATGATTTCTTCGGATTCTCCTGTAATTTTACCCCAAACATTTTTTGCATCTTTAAATTCGACTCGGTCTTGGTTAATGTAAACATAAACAGGTTTTTCTGCTTTTCCTCTGAATAGGATAGAATCGTATCCATTTCCTTTAACGTGTGCCGGAATAAATCCTCCTACTTGTGAGTCGCCTGCCGTACCCGTTAACGGACTTTTTGTGGTTACCGTCATTCTGCTTTGCCCGCTAATGGGTAATCCTGTTAATGGCGATACTGAAAAGATTAATAAATTTTCAGGAGACAGCGGTTCTACTCCCGGCTTCATGTTTTTGAGCATTAAATACATGCCCAGTGCCGAGCCCCCGGGATACTTTCTGTATATGTCTCCTGCAAGTGTTTTGACCTCATAGGTCTGGTCTGTTAGATTGATGTCCAATATTTTGGCATCTTTAAAATTTGTCATATTTGTTGTCCCTCCCTAACAAATATAAG
>JAKSCF010000745.1 GCA_022360735.1 Clostridia bacterium | reverse complement strand
TTTTTATATAAGTATCTATATTCCGATCATAGCCGTCATACTCATATCCAAACGCTTTTTTTATTATTTGATCTCGGGTCATAATTTGTCCGCTATTTTCAAAAAAAACTTTAAGAATATTAAATTCTATTGAGGTCAGTGGAATTTCAGTATTACCCTTAAAAAGCCTTTGCTGACTTATATTCAATTTTAGATCCCGATATGGAAGCATCATTTCTTCTTTTTTATTGTATATTCGCCGAACCAATACATTAACCCGACGAACTAATTCCCTTGGACTAAAGGGTTTGACAACATAGTCATCTGCACCATAGTCAAATCCTTTTAATCGATCCACTTCTTCCTGCCTTGCTGTCAACATAACAATAGGCACATTAGATGTTTCTCGTATTTCTTTTAATACTTCAAAGCCATCAATACCGGGCATCATGACATCTAAAAGTATAAGGTGGAATTGATCTTGACTGAATAATTCCATAGCTTCAAAGCCATCTTTTGCAATGGCGCAGCCATATCCTTCTTTTTCAAGATATTTAGATACGATATCGAATATTTCTTTTTGGTCCTCCACTATAAGAATCTTATATTCCATCATCATCACCTCATATTATTCTCTCAGTAAAATATGGCTTAATTATGGCAATTGAATACAAAATCAAATTTTATTAATAAATCATTCCATTAAAATTATTTTTGAGTTTCATCCAACCATACTTCCTTGAGTATTGGTATCCCTTCTATAATTTCCTTCTCAGTCAGACTGCTGAAACCTAGCATTATGAAGTTATCATCATATACGTGTTGTCTTATCCAGTATTGAGATACGGGATAAACTTTTATCTTTTTATTTCTTGCTTTTTCTATCAATTCATTTTCTTTTAATTGACTATGCACTTCTAACAGTATATGAAGTCCTGCATTTTTACCATGAACCGTAACCCTGTCACCCATACATTTTTCAATGGTCTTGACTAATAAATCATGCTTTTTTTTATTAGATAGGCATATTTTTCTCAAATGATTTTCCCAGTGTCCTTCACGCATAAATAGTTCTAAAGTTTTTTGATTCAACCAAGGTACCGAGGATTCATATTCAGTAAAAACTGTATTATATTGATTAAGTAATCTTTTGGGCAGAACCATATAGCTCATTCGCAAAGCCGGTGAAAGAGATTTTGAAAATGTCCCAATATATACGACTCGTTCATTAAAATCATTACACTGCAAAGATGGAATAGGCCTCCCGCTATACCTAAGTTCGCTATCATAATCATCTTCAATAATGATACCTTCATTTTTAACTGCCCAGTCTAACAGCTTTAATCGTTTCTGGATAGATGTAACACATCCCATAGGAAATTGATGAGAAGGGGTAATGTATAATAGCTTGGCAGATGTCCTTGCTAACTGGGTAATATCTATACCATCTCTCTTTACATCAATGGGAATAACTTGATAGCCTAAGTTTTCAAACACATACCGAGCACCATCATATCCCGGGTCCTCCATAGCTAAATGGTTAAAATCATTTTTGAACAATTGACATAGTAAATTAAGACAAGGTTGTGTACCTGAGCATATGATGATTTGTTCAGGATTACAACGAATGCCTCTGTATTGATTTAGGTATTTCATGATTTCTATTCGTAACCCAATCTCACCTTTGGGTTCATTATAAGATGATAATTGTTCTATAGCTGTATTAAGACTTTGATTGGTTAACTT
>JAKSCF010000359.1 GCA_022360735.1 Clostridia bacterium | reverse complement strand
GAATGTAACAACGCCTCACTGGAAAAAGTACATGATTTAGGCTGTGTTCCTATACGGGATACCAGCTAAAGTTCATATGCCATCAAATTTTCTCCAAATTAATACATTAACGAATATTTATATGCCTGTATTCATTTTTCGACAACCTCAACTATTCATATCAATAGTTGAGAAAACTCCCATATATATAAATTCTACAATAACATATTCAGCTAATCTTTATCTAAATATGTGGTAATATATAATAGAGACTTAAGGAAAGGATTTGCAAGTGTATGTATAGAGTGTTAGTTGTAGGTGGTGGAGCTTCTGGAATGACAGCAGCCATAGCAGCTGCAAGACACGGGGCGAATGTGACTTTAATAGAAAAAATGGATGATGTAGGCAAGAAGATATTAGCCACCGGTAACGGTCGGTGTAATATGAGCAATATCAACGCTCAAGAATATGGGTATAATAAAAACAAATCCTTTGTATCCTCTGCTTTGTCACAGTTTAATGTGGAAGACACATTGACGTTTTTTGAAGCATTGGGTTTGATGCATAAGGTAGAAGCTGAAGGAAGGGTGTATCCTTATTCTAACCAAGCAGCAGCTGTATTGGATGTTTTAAAAATGGAAATAGAACGTTTGTATATCCATGTGTTACCGGGCAGTACGGTTAAGACCATTAAAAATAGAGCGGATACTTTTTTTACTTATTTAAAGGATGGATCGATTTTAGAAAGTGAAAAAGTAATTTTAGCTTGTGGAGGCATGGCCGGACCACAGTACGGTTGTAATGGAGACGGGTATCCGATAGCTGAATCAATAGGTCATAATATTAAAACACCAAAACCGGCTCTGGTACAAGTTGTACATAATGAATGGTATGTTAAAAAATTGAAAGGCGTACGGGTAAAAGGGAGTGTGAGCCTTGAATGCAATGAAAAAGTCATAAAAATTCAAAGTGGTGAAATACAATTTACAGAAGATGGCCTTTCAGGTATCTGTATTTTTGATATAAGCGGAGAGGTGAACAATTCTTTAGACCTTGGAAAATCATGCAGCATAATAATAGATATATTTTCTGATATAACAGATGAAAATTTAATAGAAATATTAAAGAAAAGAAGGGAATTTTGTTATAGTAAACCAGTAGAAGACTTTTTAATTGGAATGGTAAACAATCGATTGGCACCGGTATTATTAAAATTATCTGATGTTGATCACCATAAAAATTGTTCTGAGTTAACCAATAAAGAATTATACCGGCTGAAAAACGTACTAAAGAAATGGAAAGTGCCGGTGGTTGCTACCCGCTCATGGAAACATGCTCAAGTCACTTCAGGTGGAGTAGATATAAGAGAAATTAATCCTAATACCTTAGAATCAAAACTTACTGAAGGGCTATATTTCGCCGGGGAATTAATAGATGTAGATGGGTTATGCGGAGGATATAATTTACAATGGGCGTGGTCATCGGGATATTTAGCAGGAAAGAGTGCAGCAGAAGCATGTTTTTAAATAAAGGAGCAACTTATGTTACGAGTTAATGAAATAAAACTGTCCATCAATGAAGCGCTGGACAGGATTCCATATAAGATAAAGAAAAAACTTAAAATCAAAGAGGATGATTGGATTTCTTATTCTATTTTTAGGGAATCTATTGATGCAAGAAAAAAAGAAATACACTTTGTTTATACAGTAGATATAGAAGTTAAAAATGAAGAAAAGGTCCTAAAATACAATCCTAAAAAAGTAACTAAGACACCGGATTTGTTGTATCGATACCCTCAAAAAGAAAAAGCAGCCTTAAAGCATCGGCCTGTTGTCATAGGTTTTGGGCCTTGCGGCATGTTTGCAGCACTTATCTTAGCAGAATTGGGCTTTAAACCTATTGTATTGGAAAGAGGAAAAGCGGTTGAAGAAAGAATACAAGATGTGGATTTGTTTTGGAAAGAAGGTTTGCTAAATACTGAATCCAACGTTCAATTTGGTGAAGGTGGGGCGGGTACTTTTTCAGATGGCAAATTGACCACAAGAATAAAAGATATCAAACGATGTAGAAAGGTACTTAAAACGCTTATTGAGGCAGGTGCACCGGAAGATATTTTATACAAACAAAAGCCTCATGTAGGAACTGATATTCTTAGAAACGTAATAAAAAATATAAGAAATCAGATCACCAAACTAGGCGGTGAAATAAAGTTTAATAGTAAGGTAACGGATTTAATAATAGAAGAAAATAGTATTTCCGGTGTTAAGATTAACAATAGAGAAGAAATAATGACGGATGCGGTTATTTTAGCATTAGGTCATAGTGCAAGAGATACCATTGAAATGCTGTTTGAAAAAAGTGTTGCTTTAGAACAAAAACCCTTTTCAATGGGTGTACGTATTGAGCATCCACAGAAGTTAATCAATCAAGTTCAATTTGGAGAATATGCAGGGCACCCTAAATTAGGTGCTGCTGATTATAAGTTATCTTATCATTGTCGGAATGGAAGAGGCGTATATTCTTTTTGCATGTGCCCTGGAGGACTGGTAATAGGCAGTGCATCAGAAGCGGAAGGTGTGGTAACCAATGGCATGAGTTATCATAATCGTTCAGGAGACAACGCTAACAGTGCGTTACTGGTGGATATTAAAACCCAAGACTATGATAGGGGACATCCTTTAGATGGTGTAGCATTTCAAAGAACCTGGGAAAGAAAAGCATGGGAAGCAGGTGGAAAAAACTTTACTGCACCTGCTCAAAGTGTTGGAGATTTTTTAGGTAACCCATCTAGAGTGGATCAAAAGACAGTAGAATCAACCTATTTACCGGGCACAAAATATACTGATTTAACGCGATGTTTGCCCTCATTTGTAACGGAATCTTTAAAAGAAGCATTACCTAAACTAGGCAAGAAGCTGAAGGGTTTTGATATGAATGAGGCAATGATGACAGGTATAGAGACTAGGAGCTCTTCTCCTGTTAGAATATTGAGGGATCAATATTTTGAGAGCAATATTAAAGGATTATTTCCTTCAGGGGAAGGGGCAGGTTATGCCGGTGGGATTATATCAGCTGCTGTGGACGGGATTAAAGCTGCTGAATTCGCAGTAACTAATAAAAATCAAAAGGAGAGGGTAGAATGAGGAAGATATTGGTTGTAAAAGGAAGCCCAAGAAAGCTGAGCTTTTCAGGGGCTTTAGCAGATAAAGCCGTTAAAGGGATAAAAGATGCCGGCGGAACCGTAGAAGAAATTGTTCTGGAGAATTATAACATAAAGCCTTGTAGAGCTTGTAACGGATGTGAGAAAAGTGAATCAATATGTACTGTAAAAGATGATATGGCATTTTTATACAATAAAATCACAGAAGCAGATGGATTTATTTTAGCAAGTCCGGTATACTGGTTTAATATGACAGCACAAATGAAAACTTTTATTGATAGATGGTATGCTTTATTTATGAAAGATGAGAACTTTTTAAAAGATAAAACGGCAGGAATTATCATGACTTATGCGGATGACGATGCCTTTTCATCAGGTGCAGTTAATGCGCTGCGCTCTTTTCAAGATATTTTTAATTATTGCCAGGGTCATATTATTGATATTGTACATACATGTGAGGAAAATTTGAAAGAGAAAAAGCATTCCATATTTGAAAAGTCGTATGAACTCGGACAAATGCTGGCTAAAGATCACATTTAGAAAAAGAAAAGGTTAACAATAATTTTCTACATGTTAACTGATAAAGGCAATAGACTACTTATAAATAAGGGGTCTATTGTTCATGGATATATCAAAGCAAGATTTTGTATATCGAAGATATACGATTGAATTGGATTTTTAAGCAATATAGTGGAGGAATACAAAATGACAATCAATGCGCCTATTTATGAGTTTTTGATGAATCATTCTAAGAAGAATGCCATCTCATTTCATATGCCGGGCCATAAAGGCGGAGCATTTTTTAAAAAGTATGGCTACGAAGGTTTTTTAGAGAATATTATAAAATACGATGTAACAGAAATACATGGTGCAGATAATCTATACCACCCTAACGAAATCATTGATAAAATACAAAAAAAATATGCAAGACTTTATGATGCAAAGCGTTCTTTTTTGCTTGTGAATGGAACAACAGGAGGGATTCTTGCCAGCATTTTATCATGCGTTGGTCCAAACGAGAAATTAATTATGGCAAGGAATAGCCATAAATCTACTTTTAATGCATTGGTACTTGGCGATATTAACCCAATTTATATCCAGCCTGAACTGGTTGATGATTATCATGTATCCGGACAGATTCATCTAAGAGAAGTTGAAAAGGCTGTAAAGCGTCATTCTGATGCAAAGGCTGTAATATTGCCAAGTCCAAATTATTATGGAATTTGCAGCGATATTCAAGAAATATCGCGTATCATACATGAACATAATATGATACTTATTGTTGATGAAGCCCATGGCGCACATCTTCACTTTTCAGATCACTTTCCGGATAGTGCATTAGCACATGAAGCGGATATAGTGATTAACAGTACACATAAAACTTTAGCTTCTTTGACACAAAGTGCAGTCCTTCATGTGAACTCAAACAGAGTAGATATGAATGCATTAATGGATAAATTACAAATGGTACAGAGCACCAGTCCATCCTATATATTAATGGCCTCCTTAGATATTAATGCAGACATAATGGCAAAGCATGGTGAAGAACTGATCTGTAATTGGGTTAAAAACTTAGATGAATTTTATGATAAAATGAAATCAGCAAAACACACAAAAATTATGAACGGATCAAAAAAGATTAAAGGATTTGATCCTACAAAGATTAATATAGATATGACCGATATTGGTATAACAGGTAAAAAGCTGGAAGAGATATTAAGGGAAAAGTATAATATATATATGGAATTGGTTACGCCAAATATTGTAATGGGGATGACAGGCATTGGTACGACTAAAGAGCATTTGGACAAGTTAGCTGAAGCATTATTAGAGATAGAGACTCATTACAGTAGAAATGAAAGCATACATATACCTCACGTAGAGTATGAAGAAAATCAAGCTGTTTTAAAACCGTCCCAAGCGGCCCAAAAAGAAAAAGCATGGGAAAATTTTGAAGACAGTATTGGAAAGGTATGTGCCATTGCTGTAACACCATACCCTCCAGGTGTTCCAATGATTTATCCTGGAGAAGTATTTACAGAAAAAATTATTACTGAAATTATAAAAATTAAAAAAGATATTTTAATTTTGGGACTGAAAAATGAAAAAAAAGTAGCCATTGTAAAAGGGGACCACCATGGACGAACATAAGTATGAAGTAGACAAGAAAAAAATCTTTTATGCCGATATGGCATTGATTATTGGAGCTATGCTATGGGGAATGGAGTATATCGCTATAAAATATGCTCTGTTAGAGTTTTCACCTATATACGTTAATGTATTTAGATTTGGATTTGGGTTTATAGCGGTTGGGCTGGTTTTTTGGAAAAAAGCAAAGCAGCTTGATAAAAGTTATGTGAAAGTAGGCTTGGTTATCGGTTTTTTTTCTTTTGTTGCGTTTGCTTGTATGACATCGGCCATGCAGTATATTTCTGTGGCAGTCAATGCTTTCCTTGTGGCAACTTATACGGTGTGGGTACCGCTTATTACTACGATTATATATAAAAAACGCCCTCATTGGACGGTGATGACAGGCTCTTTATTGTGTATGATAGGGATTTATTTTCTTACTTTAGTAGAAGGTGAAATACATATAGGATTTGGCGAGGCCCTATCATTATCAGCGTCCATTCTTTTTTCCTTTGTCATCATTTTAAAAGCACATTATATAAAAAAAATGGATCCCATTGGTATAGCTATTTCTCAAACCGGTGGAACAGGTCTATACTATATTATTGCGGCAATAGCCTTTGAACCCCTTCCGGTTTATACCGGACATACGGAAAGTATTCTGGCTATTATATATATCGTCATAGGTGCAACGGCGGTTGCTCATGTTATTGTTAACATGAGCTTAAGATATACCACCGCTACGCGGCAGGTGATTATTATTTCACTGGAATCGGTTTTTGCTGCAATATTTGGTTTTTTAATACTAAAGGAAAGCCTAACCCTTTCAGTATTATGGGGAACATTACTGATATTTTCTGCCATTATTTTAATAGAAACAGAGTTAAAATTTATTCCTTATTTTAGAAAAAAGAGTATGAATTGATAGCATTAATTTAAAGAATATTATTGACAAAGTCACATTATCTAATTATAATTAATACATTAATAAATAAAGTTCAAAGTAAGGCAATGGTGTCGTTATTAAGAAAGTTTTCTTAATCCGATGCCGTTTTTTATTTTGAATTCAAGTATACAGCTGTGTAATATAGAAGAAAAGGATGTGATGGAAAAATTCTGAGAAAAATCTGCAAAAAAAATATAGTCAAATGGCAATGGCGCCTTAATACAGTAGAAAACTGCTATTAAGGTGCCTTTTTGTTTTTCTGAAGGATTTATTTAAGTTTATAATTTATATTTATACTGTAATTCAAAACCAATTAGTCTTTTAGGGAGTCGAGAAGATTAAGAATGTAAATAACAATCTTTAAACATATAGATTTTTTTCTTCAGAATCAATACTTGAATAAAAAAATTGGAGGTACAAAAATGGAATATTCAATTGCAATCGATACTATGTGGGTATTAATGGGAACAGCTTTAGTTCTGTTCATGCAGGCAGGATTTGCTATGGTGGAAACAGGATTTACACGTGCAAAAAATGCCGGAAATATAATAATGAAAAATATTATTGATTTATCTGTTGGTTCAATTATGTTTTGGACAATAGGGTTTAGTATTATGTTTGGCTTAGATATGGGGGGATATATAGGTCAAATCGATTTGTTTTCCTCAGGAAGCTTTGAACATCTGGGATTAAACATTCCAAAAGAAGCATTTTTAATTTTTCAAACGGTATTTTGTGCTACTGCTGCTACCATCGTTTCAGGGGCTATGGCTGAAAGAACAAAATTTGTTGCATACATTGCCTATAGTATAATACTGAGCACTATTATTTATCCTGTGGCGGGTCATTGGATATGGGGCGGAGGATGGTTAGCACAACAAGGCTTCCATGATTTTGCAGGATCAACAACTGTACACTCTTTAGGAGGATGGGCAGCATTAGTAGGAGCAAAAATCATTGGCCCGAGAGTAGGTAAATATAGCAAAAGTGGTCGATCAAATGTTATTCAAGGTCACAGCATAACGCTAGGCGCTTTAGGTGTATTTATATTATGGTTTGGATGGTTTGGATTTAATGCAGGGTCAACTTTATCAGGTACCGATTTTTCCAGTATATCTCACATATTTTTAACCACAAACTTGGCTGCAGCAGCAGGGACTGTTTCAGCTATGGTTATATCATTTATCCGGTATGGAAAGCCGGATGTTAGTATAACGTTAAACGGCGCCTTAGGCGGGCTGGTTGCAATCACAGCAGGAACGGATATTGTAGGTCCGACAGGTGCGGTTATCATAGGAATTATTGCAGGGGCAGTCGTCATTTTTTCTATTGAGATGATCGACAAAGTTCTGAAAATCGATGATCCGGTTGGAGCCATAGCGGTTCACGGTTTATGTGGTGCTGTTGGAACTGCATTGGTTGGTATATTTGCTGTTGACGGTGGATTATTGTACGGAGGGGGATTAGAACTCTTTAGAGTACAGATTATAGGGATAATAGCGGTGGCATTTTGGACATTATTGACATGTACTATTATGTTCAAGCTCATAGATTTAACTATTGGATTAAGAGTTGCAGAAGAGGAAGAGGAAAATGGTCTGGATATTGTAGAACATAACTTCGAAGGATATGCATCTTAAAAAAAGTGTTGAAGAATCAGAGAGGAGGAATTGTAATGGATAAAATCAAAAAGATTGAAATTATAACAAGAGTAAGACTCTATGAAGAATTGATTGAAGCATTGAATGTCATCGGTGTTACTGGAATGACGGTTACTCATGTTATGGGTCGGGGAAACCAAAAAGGCGTTATCCAGAATTACAGAGGCGTTAACTATACACCCAAACTATTACAAAAAGTAAAAATCGAAATTGTTGCTATGGAAGAGTGTGTAGAGGCTATTTTAGCAGAAGCTGAGAAAGTGTTAAGGACCAATTATCCAGGGGATGGAAAAATTTTCATATATGACATTACCAATGTCGTTAGAATAAGAGATGGAAAACAAGGAAAGGAGGCGCTGGAATAATATCTTTGAAAGAAAATTTATGGATTTATTCGTAATAATTAGAAAATTATAATTTTAGCGTTTAATATTTCTAATGAATGAGAAAAATAAATCATGTATTAATAACAAAAAGACTTGACGAATGCGTAAAATACTTTTAAAATGATTTTAAATTCAGAACTTAATGAAGATCAAAACCATTATTAAAGACTATGAAGAGAAGAGTAAGCTTACTGGAAAGTTAAAGCGAGCCGGTGGTGGTGAAAGACCGGTAACTGGATGTATGCTGAAGAACATCTCTGAGTTTCTAACCAAAATCACGAGTAGTGAGAGTAGACTTAGACGGCACCAATCCGTTATCTATTGGACAGTATAAGATTTTATAATTCTGTACTGAATAGAGTGAGCTAAATGCTAACCAGGGTGGTACCGCGAATCAACCTTTCGTCCCTATACAGGGATGAAAGGTTTTTATTTTTGTTAGAGTAAAACTGTAAAAGAAGAAAATAGGAGGGACCTATGGAAAGAAGTTTTATATCACAATTGACCACACAATCAGAAAATGTATGCTTGCAAGGATGGATACACAAAATAAAAGAATTTAAAGATTTTGCTTTTGTTATTTTAAGAGACTGCTCTGGTGTTGTACAGCTGGTGATTGACAATGATGAGACTCTTAAAGCATTACAATTGGAAATGTCTGTGGAAGTACAGGGGAAAGTATTAGCAAATAAAAAAGCCACCGGTGGGGTTGAAGTAAAGGTAGACGCATTAAAAATACTAGGCAAAACATATTATGACTTGCTTCCATTTGCTATTAACGGTAAAGAAATACAGACGACATTAGAAACCGAGTTGGATTATAGGAGTATGAGTTTACGCAGACCTGATAGAAGAGCAGTCTTTAAAGTTCAAGAGGAAATCGTAGAGGCTTTTCGTACTTATTTTAGAGAACATAACTTTTCTGAAATTCATACGCCTAAAATCATTGGCAGTGAAACAGAAGGCGGTTCCGAGGTGTTTACCGTTAATTATTTCGACCGCAGAACCTTTTTAGCTCAAAGTCCTCAGTTTTATAAGCAGATGATGGTGGGCGCCGGATTTGAGAGAGTATTTGAAATTGGTCATGCCTATCGAGCGGAATCACATAACACATGGCGCCACTTAAATGAATATGTGAGTTTAGATGTGGAAATGGCATTCATTGAAGATGAATATGACTTGATGAATCTGGAAGAAGACTTAATGAAGCATATTTTTTCTCATCTAAATGAAAGCTGTGCAAAGGAGCTGGCTATGTACAAGGTAGAATTGCCAAAAATAAAAGAAATACCAAGAATTCCGCTGGCAGATGCTCAAAGAATACTACTTGAAAAGTTTGGCAAAAAATCTCCGGTAGGAAATATTGACGCTGAGGGAGAGAGCCTTTTTATGAAACATGTAAAGGAAGAATACCATAGTGACTTTGTATTCCTAACCAAGTATCCTGCCTCGAAGCGTCCTGTATATACCATGCCGGATGACCAATTGGAAGGCATGACCAAAAGCTTTGATTTAATCTATAAGGGATTAGAAATCACCACCGGTGGACAAAGAATTCATGACTATGAAATGTTAAAGCAAAATATGATTGACTTTGGGTGCAATCCTGATGATTTTGATTTTTATTTAGATAGTTTTCGCTATGGTATGCCGCCTCATGGCGGATATGCCATTGGGCTGGAACGTATCACCATGATGATTTTGGGTCTAGATAATATAAGAAAAGCTACTTTACTGCCAAGAGATATGAAGAGGATAACACCATAAGGAGGGATAACATGAAAATAAGTAAAGAAGAAGTACAATACATTGCAAAATTGGCGAAATTATCTTTTTCAGAAGAAGAAATTGATCAACTATCCGGTGAATTTGATGCTATACTAACTCATTTTGATAACTTGAATAAGGTAGACCTGGAAAATATGCCTGTCTATGAGTTTAAAGAGAAAGTGTCCGTATTAAGAAAAGATGACATGAAGATATTTCATGAAAAACAAGCATTGTTTAAAAATGTGAAAAAAATGCGTGAAACCTATATTGAAATCCCTAAGATTGTAGAGTAAGGAGGAGATGATTTTGCCAATAGAAAATATGACAATTTCACAAATTAAGTCACGGTTAATCGACAAGCAGTTCTCCTGCAAAGAACTAACAGAAGCATACCTGAACAGAATCCATGAGATAGACAACAAAGTAAAAGCATTTTTATCCGTTCATAGAGAAGGCGCTTTACAAAAAGCAAAAGAAGTAGATAAAAAAATAGCAAAGGGAGAAAGTTTAGGGAAATTAGAAGGCATCCCTATAGCATTAAAAGATAATATTTGTACCAATGGAATGAAAACCACTTGTGCATCAAAAATGCTTGAAGATTATATACCACCTTATGACGCTACCGTAACAAAAAAACTAAAAGAAGCAGGCACTGTACTAATAGGCAAGACCAATATGGATGAATTTGCTATGGGGTCTTCTACAGAAAACTCTTTTTTTCAAAATACATATAATCCCTGGAATCTAAAGAAGGTCCCAGGAGGGTCTTCGGGAGGATCTGCAGCAGCAGTAGCAGCAGGGCTAGCGCCATTATCCTATGGTTCCGATACAGGTGGGTCTATCCGTCAACCGGCAGCATTTTGTGGTCTTGTGGGGATGAAACCAACCTATGGATTGGTTTCTAGATTTGGTTTAATTGCATTTGGTTCCTCCTTGGATCAGATTGGCCCTTTGGCAAAGACGGTAGAGGATTGTGCCCTTGGACTTGAGGCGGTTGCAGGCCATGACCCAATGGACAGTACCAGCGTAAAAAAGCCCATAGAACCGGATTATACAATGGATATTTATAAAGGCATTGATGGCATGAAAATTGGTATTCCTAAAGAATACTTAGGGGATGGACTTTCCGGTGAGATTAAGGAGAAGGTGCTGGACAGTCTAAAAACTTTGGAAAGCCTAGGGGCAAAAGTAGAGGAGTTTGATATGCCTTTAGGGGAGACAGAGCTGTCGGCTTATTATATTGTTTCATCGGCAGAAGCCAGTTCTAACTTAGCACGTTATGACGGAATACGCTATGGATATCGCACTAAAAACTTTGAAGAAACAGAGGACCTTATATTAAAAACCAGAACAGAAGGATTTGGAAAAGAGGTAAAGCGTAGGATTATGTTAGGAACTTATGTGTTATCCTCCGGATATTATGATGCTTACTATAAAAAAGCATTGCAGTATCGAAATAAACTGCGTGATATGTTCCAAGACGCTTTTAAAAAATATGATTTAATTGCCGGACCAACATCCCCTGTGCTGCCTTTTGAAATAGGAGCAAAAGTGGATAATCCATTGGAAATGTATTTGGCGGACATCTATACGGTCAATGTGAACTTAGCAGGAATTCCTGCCATCTCCATGCCATGCGGCATGAGTGATTCCAACCTGCCAATAGGATTACAGCTATTGGGCAATCATTATCAAGAGAAAAAATTATTCCAGGCAGCCTATGCCTTAGAACAAGAACTGGGTCTTTGTCTGCAAATACCGTCGGTAAAGGAGGCGTTATAATGGGTTTGGAGATAATTGTTGGTTTAGAAATCCATGTGGAATTGAATACTCAATCCAAGATATTTTGCTCGTGTTCTACGAAATTCGGAGCAGAACCAAATGAAAATACTTGCCCAATATGTATAGGATTACCGGGTACTTTACCGGTACTGAACGAGGAAGTTGTTAATCTGGCTATTCGTGCGGGAAGGGCATTAAACTGTGAAATACAGCTGGTGAATAAGACCGATAGAAAGAATTATTTCTATCCGGATTTGCCAAAGGCGTATCAAATTTCTCAGTTTGACCTGCCTATATGTACCAATGGACATGTTGCGATTAATGTGGGAGGTAATACTAAGAATATTCGATTAACGAGAATTCACATTGAAGAGGATGCAGGAAAACTCATCCACCTTGAAGATGAGCCTATATCTTTAGTGGATTATAATCGTACGGGGGTACCCTTGATAGAAATTGTATCAGAGCCTGATATAAGGTCGGCTGAAGAAGCAGTTGCTTTTCTAAAAACTTTGAAAGGCGTATTAGAATATGGCGAAATCTCCGACTGTCGAATGGAGCAAGGTTCTCTAAGATGTGACGTCAATATTTCGGTAAGGGAAATCGGTCAAGAGACCTACAATACAAAAGTAGAAATCAAGAATTTAAATTCATTTAAAGAGGTTGCTAAGGCTATTGAGAAGGAAGAAAAAAGGCAAAAGGAACTATATTCATACGGAGAAGGGCATAAGGTCAAGCAGGAAACGAGAAAATGGGATGCGGCAAAAGGAAGAACTGTACCCATGCGTTCAAAGGAAGATGCGCATGACTACAGATATTTCCCTGAGCCCGACTTGCCACCGGTGTTTATTTCTACAGAGCAAGTGGAAAAGATTGAAGGATTTATACCGGAACTTCCTACAGAAAAGAAGAGACGATTTATGGAAGAGTATGGTTTAGGAGAAAAAGAAATCGAGATTATTATCACAGAAAAACGGCTGGCAGACTATTTTGAAAAGGTTGTATCCCTAGATTGTAAACCTAAAGAAGTATCTAACTGGATAACTGTAGAAATGTTGCGGGTTCTTAAAAACGTTGAAGAAATTCCTGTTAGTGTAGAAGGTTTAGCTAAGCTCATTCAATTGGTTGAAAAAAAGATAATCAGTCGTTCTGCTGCTAAAGAGGTTTTTGACGAAATGGTATATACAGATATGGACCCAGAAGAGATTGTTAGAGACAAGGGGCTGATTCAGATGAGTGATACTGGAGAATTAGAAAATATTGCAGAAGATGTTCTAGCTCAGAATTCCAAAGCAGTAGAAGATTTTCGCAGTGGAAAGACTCAAGTTATTGGTTTTCTGGTTGGCCAAATGATGAAGGCAACCAAAGGAAAAGCAAATCCTGCATTAGCAAAGGCGCTATTAGAAAAAAAGCTATAATAAAATACGAAAGATAATGACAGAATATAAAAAAAAGATTGACATTTTACTTTTTCAGGGACTATAATATATTATAAATTAATATTATTTAGGCAATGAAGTCTACATCAATGGAATATTTTGTTCCATTTGTTGTGGACTTTTTTTATTTTCTGAATAAAAAGGAGGATTATTATGAAAAGTAAAAACTATACCAACGAGGAGATACTAAAAATTGCAAAAGAGTTAGAACTGGAATTGATTCATTTACAATTTACTGATATTATGGGGACAATGAAAAATGTATCCATAACACAGGAACAATTAGAAAAAGCATTAAATGGCGAAATCATGTTTGATGGTTCCTCAATTGATGGATTTGTTAGAATAGAAGAATCTGACATGTACCTAAAACCTGATATTTCAACTTTCACAGTTTTCCCTTGGACACATACTGAAAAAGAAGCAAGAATAATCTGTGATATTTATAAATCTGATGGAACGCCTTTTGAGGGGTGCCCAAGAAATGTGTTAAAGAAGGTTATTGAGGAAGCTAAAGAAATGGGGTTTATCATAAATGTTGGTCCTGAATGTGAGTTCTTTCTTTTTCAAACAGATGAAAAAGGTAATCCCTCTTTAGAGACTCACGATAATGCGGGTTACTTTGATTTAGCACCTGTGGATCTGGGTGGCAGTGCAAGAAAGGATATGACCATCACGCTTAAAGAGATGGGATTTGAAATAGAAGCATCACACCATGAAGTTGCTCCGGGACAGCACGAAATTGATTTTAAATACGAGGATGCATTAACAACAGCAGATAACATCATGACTTTTAAAATGGTGGTTAGAATTGTCGCACAAAGACATGGATTACATGCTACATTTATGCCAAAGCCTAAATTTGACATCAACGGATCCGGTATGCATACCAATATGTCCTTAGCAACGTTAGATGGAAAAAATGCTTTTTATGATGAAAAAGGTGATATGCAGCTTTCAGAAATTGCTTATCACTATCTTGGAGGATTAATCAAGCATGCAAAATCCTTTGCAGCATTAACAAATCCTACTGTTAATTCATATAAAAGATTAGTTCCGGGATATGAAGCTCCGGTGCTGATTGCATGGTCCGCAAGCAATAGAAGTCCTTTGATTAGAATTCCTGCAAAAAGAGGCAATTCTACCAGAGTTGAACTTAGGAATCCGGATCCATCTGCTAATCCATACTTAGCATTAGCGACTGTATTGAAAGCAGGGCTAGACGGCATTAAGAATAAACTCGAGCCCCCTGCACCGGTCAACAGTAATGTATACCATATGAATGATGAAGAGATGGAAGAAAAACAGATTTATAGCTTGCCTTCTAATTTATCTGAAGCAGTTGCAGAATTATCTAAAAATGAAGTGATAAAAGAAGCACTGGGAAGTCATGTTTATGAAAAATTTATGGATGCTGCACTTTATGAATGGAATGAGTATTCCAGATGTATTTCTCAATGGGAAATTAAAAGATATTTAAGGAAGTATTAATCTATTTAACTTGGAAGTGGTTTTATGAAGGAATATCAAATTCTGGTTGCAGACAGTGCCGAGAGTACTAGAGAGAAAATCTGTAAGCTGCTTAATAGAAAAGGATATAAAACATATCATGCAACTGATGGTGCCGGAACAATCAGAATGGCTAGAAAAATCAGACCACATATAGTCATATTAGATACTAATATCTGGGGGATAAATGCTTTTGAGGTTGCAAGAATCATTGAAGCAGATAAACTTGCTGTTGTGGTTTTTATGACCAATAATCCTGGTCAAAATCTGTATGAAAGGTTAAGAAAAATGACCATCTTTGCATATATAACAAAACCCATAAGTCCGGATCAATTATACCAGATTACAGAATTTGCGATTATGAATTCAAACAGAATAAAAGTATTAAATCAAAAAGTAGAAAAGCTTGAGAATACCCTGGAGGGCAGAAAGAAAGTTGATCAAGCGAAAGGTCTGCTTATAGAAAGATTAGGGATAAGTGAAAAAGAAGCCTATGAGTATATTAGAAAAAAAAGTATGGACCTGTGCAAAACTATGGATAAAGTAGCAGAAGAAATTATTAAAAAATTCTAGATAAAAGGTATCTTTATGAGTTATCCACAATCATAAACTACGAACATTGTGATGTCAAACCCTTATATTAAAAGCGTGTATGCGAATAAAAGCATACATGTTTTTTTATGAAAAGAAGTTGGGATTTATGACTGTGGAAAAGTCAATAGGTTCAAATATTAAAATCATATGCCAATAAAAGAGGTTTAACAAAAATCTTTGCAATTCATATTTCTTAATTTTCTAGATATTGTTGAAGGTGATACCTTTAAAGCATCAGCTGCTTTTCGTTGACAACCATATTTTTTTACGGCTTTAAGGATAACTTTCTTTTCAAATTCATTTATAATATCCTTCAGGGAGCCTTCTGTTTCTTCATCAATATTTAAATCTATGTCATTAAAATCTAAATTATTTTTTTCAAAATGTAATTCCTTAACAGCAAAATTTGAATAGATTAAATCTTCAGGAACAATAATGTTTTTGCCTGATATTAATACCAATCTTTCAATATTATTTCTTAATTCTCTCACATTCCCAGGCCAATTGTAGTTCAGGAACTTTCTTATAACATCTCCCGATAACTTCTTATCGATATTATACTTTTTGTTATAGAAATCTAAATAAAATAAAGATAGTATGATTATATCTTCTTTTCGCTTATATAAAGGAGGCAAAATTATAGGAATCACATTTAATCTAAAATACAAGTCTTCCCTAAAGCTTCCTTTAGCAACCAGCTCTTTTAAATTCTTATTAGTAGCTGATATTATTCTTATATCTGTTGATAATTCTTTTTGTCCACCTACCTTTAAAAATTTGCCATCCTGTATAACTCTAAGCAGTTTAGCTTGTATACTTAAAGGCATTTCGCCTATTTCATCTAAAAACAAGGTCCCGTTCTCGGCTAACTCCATTACCCCTTTTTTGCCATATCTTGAAGCTCCGGTAAAAGCGCCTGCATCATAGCCAAAAATTTCTGATTCAAACAAACTTTCCGGGATAGAAGCACAATTTAGCTTTATTAACGGTTTTTCAGATCTCTTACTGTTTTTATGTATGTGCTCGGCTATAACTTCCTTTCCAGAGCCGGAAGGTCCATAAAGTATAATTGAAGCTTCAGATTCTGCTACTCGTTTGGCTAAAAGTACTATATTTTTCATTTCTTTATCCTTAGTTATAATGTTTTCAAATCTGAATGGTGTAAAATCATTGATCGCTATACAACAATTATCTGTATCAATGTGTTGACTATATAAAAAATCATTCATCTAATTCCACCTCAGTATGTTATTAAAAATAAAAGTCCATATCTTTAGCTACGTCCTCAAACTCATTTAATCTTTTTAGGGTATATTCTTCATTAAGCTGGCTGATTGAAATAACTAAAGTATTGATTAAACACATGGGTGCAGCAAAAAAGTCTGTAAGCGAAAAAGACTCGCTGGATATAATAAGGTGCTGATTGGATAGTGGAACTAAAGGAGATAAGTCACTATCTGTAATCCCAATTATATTAAAATTTCTCTTTTTAAAAAAATTAAGGACTTTAATAGTCTCTTTGGGATATCTTGCAAATCCAAAGGCAAGTACTAAAGCATTTCTATTAGTATTAGAGAGAAAATCAAAATTTTCCGTACATCCTGAAATCATCTTTCTTGCTTTCACTCCAATCCTATTAAAAATATATTCCGTATAGATGGCAAGAGAAGATGATGTTCTTGTTCCCACTACAATTATTTCGGGAGCATTATATACTTCCTCTACTAAATTCATAAATTTTTTTTCATCATATCTCTTTGAAAGGTTCTCTATATTCTTTTTTTCCATTTCTATAACTCTATTTAATATATTGTTTATTTTAGGACTTATTTCTACTGAGATTTTAAATCTATCGGTAGTTTTTAAGTCACCTGTTATAGCAGTTCTTAAATTTTCACGAAAATCATTGTAGTCCAAATATCCTAACTTTTTTACAAAATCATGAATATTTTTTTCATCAACAGCCATATCTGTTACGATTTCACTTAAATTCATGTAAGAAATTTTTTTATAATGATTCAGGATATATTCGGCTATTTCATTGCTGTTGTTTGTCGTATCTTTATCATTTTTTACTTTATCTAATATTTTTTTAGTAGATTGATCATTTACTTTCATATTAATCCTCCAGTAGTTTTTGTATTATATAGAATATTCTATACTTAATTTCTTTTATCTTCAATATTGCATATCTGCAAATATTTCATTTTTGCAACACATTTATTGCTATTTTAACTTATTTAAATGAATCAATCAGTGAATTCAACCTCTTAACACTTTGGCATTATAATTGCTCAATATAGAGCATACGGGATTTTGAAATTTTCTTAACATTTTGGAGGTGTTATCCATGAGGGTAAAGACTTTAGGTTTTCCAAGAATGATTCATGAAAGGGGTGAAAAAAGAGATTTTATTCCTTCTCTATTTAAATATTTACAAAAATATAATGGTATAGAAATTTTCCTTGAAAATACTTACGGAGAGGGAGTGGGATATACCCATGAAGATTATCTTAAAAAAAATCCGCATATTAAATTTGTAAATCATGTAGAAGCCTTAGAAAAAGATATTGTAATTGTGTTAAAGGCTCCTATGGAAAATGAACTTAAACTAATGAAAAAAGGTTCGGCACTTTTTTCTATGCTGCATTACGATACACGTACTACTAGAAACGAATTATTATTAGCACATGATATTAAAGCCTTTTCCATGGACTCTATTGAAGACGATGATAACAACCGAATGGTAGTTAATTATTATGGTACTTCAAGGGCAGGTACAAAGGTTGCCTTTTACGAATTTAAAAAGAGATTTGAAAATTTTTCATTAGTTTCCCGAAAACCTTTAATGGCTACAATAATAGGTATGGGAGGTGTAGGCTTAAATAGTGCGAAAGCCTTTGAAGAGTTTAGTGATAAAGAATTTTTAGATAGTAATGTTTCCGGAGTGATTATTAGAATGCTTCCCAGAAGTATTACTAAAGACCTTGATGGTCTAAAGGAAATACTTAAAGATACTGATATTTTAGTAGATGCAAGCAAAAGATTAGATACTTCGAAGCCAATTCTACCCAACAATTTAATATTGGCTTTACCTGACCATGCAATAATTCTTGATTTATCCGCTGATCCATATAACACCCAAATATCTCCAAAACAAGTTAAAGGAATAGAAGGTATTCCGACTGGTAATCTAGAAAAATATATTATAGAAATTAATGACAAGCTCTATGACTCAGTCCCCCATGGAATAAACTCAGAAAATAGAAGAGTTGTTGTAAGTTGTAACGCTTGGCCTGGAGTTGATCCGGTCAATTCTATGATGACCTATGAAAAACAGCTTCGCAATTTCCTAAAAATATTAGTAGAAAAGGATCTTAATTCTCTCAGTATTGATAGTGAAGATTTATTTGAAAGGGCACTGGTTAGATCATCTCTAAATTATTATATGAAATCTAAAAGTTCTTTAGTAGAAGTATAACACCTTTTTAAGTGAATCATGACTATATAAATATTTGCCTTAATTTTTCTTAATTTTAAACAATGTATTTAAAGGAGGTTTTTTTATGGAGCATTACGGCATACTTTCTGTTGTTCCACCTGTTCTAGCCATACTTCTAGCAGTAAGGACAAAAAATGTAATTCTATCTTTAATATGTGGATTATTATTTGGTGCTACGGTATTATCTGGTTGGAATCCCTTTTTAGGTTTTTATTCTATACTCCAAGATTATGTTTACGTAGAGATAGCAAAACCTTGGCAAGCACAATCTTTAACAAATTTATTGATTATTGGTGCATTTGTTTCCCTTATAAGTGCATCCGGCGGAACGATAGCCTTTGCTAAAAAATTTTCAAAGATCATAAGTTCAAAAAGAAGAGCGGAACTATCTATGTGGTTCGGCGGCATTTTTGTTTGGTTTTCCGATTCTGCAAATTCCTTATTAGTGGGGCCTGTTTTTCAGTCTATGGGAGATAAAATGAAAGTGTCAAGAGAAAAATTTGCCTATATACTTGATGCGACATCCTCTCCTATTTGTGCATTAATCCCAATTATAAGCTGGGGAGTTTATATAATGGGTCTTATAAATAGTGAATTAGAGGCTTTATCTATTACAAATATGACCAGTTGGGATGTCTTTGTTAGAGCTGTTCCATTTCAATTTTACAGCTGGTTAACTCTGGCCATGGTAGGTTACATAGCCTATACTCAGTTTGACTACGGGCCCATGCTTGATGCACAAAAAAGAGCTGAATTTGGTAAAGTTCTAAGAGATGGTGCAGTGCCTTTGAGAAACACTGAAGATATAACACTTCCTGAGGGGGTAGAAGCTAAAGCTTCAACGATGATTCTGCCTCTGATAGCTTTATTATGTGTTATGTTTTTTATATTTATAAAGAATGGATTTCCATTTGAGAAACTTGGAGGCACTACAATCAGACTAGGTATTGCAAGTGGTTTTATTACCGGAGCTAGTATTTGTATCTTCTTATCTGTTAGGAATGGAATTATGACCTTAAAAGCGGCTCAAGATAATATATTTAATGGTATGAAGGGCATGGTATACCTAATGGTAGTCATGATATTTGCTTGGTCTTTGGGTAGTGTTTGTAAAGCTATGGGTACTGCAAACTATATAGTTGACGTTACAAATGAATTTTTAAACCCCGCTTTCTTACCGGTAATCGTATTTATAATTGCAGCTGCTATGTCATTAGCAACAGGGTCATCATGGGGTCCGTATGCTATATTAATGCCAATAGCTATCCCTATGGCCCTCACTATGGACGCTCCTTTGTATGTTACTGTAGCTGCAGTTATAAGCGGTGGATTATTTGGAGATCATTGCTCACCGCTGTCCGATACAACTATTTTAGCCTCTATGGGAGCAGCATGTGATCATATCGACCATTTTAAAACACAATTTCCTTATGCTTTAACAGTTGCTTTTGTAGCTGCTATATTGTTTGCAATTGCTGGTTTTACAGAAAGAGCTATACTTACAATACCTGGTTTGATAGGATTAGGAATTCTTGTATATGCCCTTCATAAAATCTCAATGAATAATTATAAAAAGCAATATACAAGCAAAGCGTAAGCTTATCTAACCAATATATAAGAAAAAAAGTATGATACGAACATTGTGTTGTCAAACTCTTATATTAAACGCGTGTATGCGAACAAAAGCATACACGTTTTTTTTTATGAAAAGAAGTTGGGATTTATGACTGTGGAAAAGTAAAGTTCTAAAAAACCTGTTGAAAGTAAACGGTTTCATAATCCATCGAAAAAAAAAATAAATTATTTTTAAAGAAAACGCTTTCAGGTTTGACAGGGAATAGTGGTTTGAATATACTGATTGTTAAAACAATAACTGCGAATATTTATTATTGATATAAAAATAAAGTTCGAGCAATAGGAGGTTGATGGAAATGAATAATGGATTTCCGGAAGAACAAGGGCTATATCATCCAGATTATGAACAGGACAGTTGCGGTGTTGGCTTAGTAGCAAATGTTAATGGCATAAAATCTAATGAAATAGTAGTCAATGGTCTGGAGGTATTAAAAAACTTGTCGCATAGAGGCGCTACAGGTGCAGATGTGGAAACCGGTGATGGTGCAGGCATTACCATACAGATACCTCATGACTTTTTAAAAGATG
>JAKSCF010000472.1 GCA_022360735.1 Clostridia bacterium | reverse complement strand
TTGTTCTCATTGGGTCTGTTCTAAATGTAGGAACTGTTAGCGCTAATCATATCATCCGATCAGAGGGACTTGCTAAAATAAGCATGATATCCATGATTATGGGTGCAATCATCAATATCCTTTTAGATCCTATTTTTATTTATACACTTGATTTTGGAATAAAAGGAGCAGCCTGGGCAACTGTTATTGCACAGTTTTGTTCTTTGGCTTTTATTATGCTTTATTTCCAATTTGGTAAGGCACAAGTAGAGATAGCTTTTAAGCATTTTAAACCTACTAAGGCCATATACTATGAAGTCCTTAAAATTGGAATACCTGTACTCTTTTATCATCTGCTTCAAAACGTATCTATGGGTATTATCAACAATCAAGCGTCACTATATGGAGATTACGCTGTAGCAGCTATTGGAATAGTAACCCGTATTCTGCCCTTATTATCGTATGTGGTCTTTGGTTTTTCCAAAGGGTATCAGCCTATTGCCGGATACTGCTATGGATCAAAAATGTATGATCGGCTAAATAAAGCGACTAACTTTACCTTAAAAGTACTGACGGGTTATTGTATTTTATCTGCCGGTATTGTTTTGATATTTGGATATCCTTTACTGGGTCTTTTTAGCCAAAGTCCCACTGTTTTGGTTATCGCATACAAAGCACTGGTTTTATGGCTCATTACCTATATATTCTTAGGTTATCAAATGACTTATATCACACTCTTTATGTCCATAGGAAAAGCAAGAGAAAGTGCTTTATTGGGATTATGCAGGCAAGGTTTATGCCTTATCCCCCTGCTATTGATTTTACCTCATTTTTTCCATCTAAACGGCATCCTGTTTGCACAAGCCACAGCCGATATATGTGCTTTAACCCTAACTATCTATTTCAAAAGAAAATCCTATATTAAAGGACACCTTGGCGTAATATAAAACCATTTCAACATTTAGGGACGGTTCTTTTTGGTTCAAATATGTACAAAAAAGAACCCTCTACCACCTTTTGAGTCAGCTCTTTCGTCTTTTACATAAACTATACAACAGGCTTCCCATAAAATTTTAGTAGAAGGGCATTAATTTTAATTATTCGTTTCCTCTTCTTCATCTACAATAATGAGATTAACATATTCATTATATGTACCATAGTCAAAGTCTTTTATCCTCTCATCTGTAATAAGATAATCAACTTCTCCGGTAAATTCGGCTATTTTGGCCAGATACGTAGAACCAAATTTGGTATGATCTGCTAAAACAAAAACCTGCTTTGCACTCTTAATCATTTGCATCTTAACTGCAGCTTCTCTTAAATTTGAAATAGAATATCCATATTCTACATCTATACCATTAACACCTAAAAATGTTTTATCCACACGTATATTATTAATAGCCTTTTCAGCCAGCTTGCCGATAGAAGAGTTAATAGGATATGTTACCTCTCCGCCAACATGAACAACTGTAATATCCAGCTTATTTGCAAATGCCGTTACTACACTGAAAGCATTTGTTACAACCGTAATATCTTTTTTTGGACCATTAGCAATTAATTTACAAAGTTCTAAAACTGTACTTGAACCGTCAAGTAGTAATGTATCATAATTATCTATAAATTCGTAAGCCCGCTTTGCAATCTTTATCTTTTCTTGGATACGCTCAACTGCCAGATCACTTATAGCAAACCTGCCTCCTGCTGGATACAGTGCAACAGCTCCACCATGAGTTCTTCTAATCTTTTTCTCATTTTGCAGTTCATCTAAATCACGTCTTACTGTAGCTTCTGTGATTCCCAATCTTTTACTTAAATCAGAAACCTTTATGGCTTTTTTCTTATTAACTATATCGCATATAAGATTTTTTCTTTCTTCCGGTAACATAATCTCTCCATCCTTTTAAGATCATTTTATTTATAATACTATTAAAGTTCAAACAAATCAAATTTCTTCTTATTTGAAGCCAAATCTATATCCATATAGTCATATTTTCCATTTTTAAATACAATATATCTATTCATAAGACTTTTTTCTACGGCCTCAACTGCATACTTGGCAAATCCTGCAGCATGAATACGCTCAATGGCTGTTGGTACTCCGCCCCTTTGTTGGTAACCAATAAGATTGCATTTAACCGTTACATTTAATGTTTCTTGTACATATTTTGCTGTATCAAACATCCTATATGTACCCTCTGCAAAAGTAACCAGTACATAATCCTTACCGGAATCTTTTATAAGTTTTTCGACTCGGCTGCATATTTCCTGGTCAGTAATTGGCTTTTCAACCAACACACTAAAATCTGCCATTCCCATTAGCACAGGACTATGCGTTAAATATCCATCCCATGCTCCTAGTGTTTCAACAAAAAAAACACGTCCCGGCATAGAAAGCCCAGTGTCCGATATATCATCAATATAGGTTACAAGCTTATTAACTGCTGTATCAAAACCAAGTGTATAATCGCTTCCATAGATATTATTATCAATAGTACCGGGAATGCCTATAATATTAATAGACGAATCTATTTCATGCAGCTTGAGTGCACCATTAAATGATCCATCTCCTCCTATGACTATTAAAGCATTGATATGATTCTCTTTTAAATTTTCTACCAGCTTTTTTTGCCATCTTACTTCTTTTAATTCTGGAAACCTGCCTGCTTGAAGTACAGTACCACCAAGTTTGTACCAGCCTTGTACATCTTTTAAATCTAACTCAACATAATCATTATCTCTAATTCCTAAAAAACCACGTTTATAACCATAAACCTTATGACCTTTTGATTGTGCATTTTTAACGATCTGCGCAAGGCAAGGATTCATTCCGGGCGAATCGCCGCCGCTTGTTATAACTGCTATATTCATGAATTGGCCTCCATCAAAGCTTTGTTAGCACTTCCAAAGATATCAATCTTCTCTTTTACTACTTCTGCACAAGCTTCTTTTATAGGGCCAAGAATTTTTCTTTGATCTACCTCATTTGGTATTTCTCCTACTTGTGTACGAATTGTATTTGTCGCTGTAGCCTTAAGCTCTGTGCCTACATTTATCTTACTCATACCCAATTGAATACATTTTTTAAAATCTTCAACGGGAACACCTGAACCGCCATGAAGCACTAATGGGCAATCTGTTATTGCTGCTATCTTTTCTAATCTTTCAAAATCAAGCTTTGGCTCACTCTTATAAAAACCATGTACCGTACCAATAGCGATTGCTAATGCATCTATTCCCGTCTCTTCTACAAAGCGTACAACATCATCAGGATTTGTAAACGCTGCAGAGGCATCATCCACTACAATGTTGTCTTCTTTTCCACCAACTTTACCTAATTCGGCTTCAACAGAACAGTTATATTCTCTTGCAAACTCTACAATCGCTTTAGATTCTGCAATATTTGTTTCATAGTCTTTTGCTGAAGCATCAATCATTACTGAAGTAAATCCTTCTTTAACAGCTTCAATAATTAAATCATAATCTGTCGCATGATCTAAGTGAAGGCATACCGGTATATTGACCGATTCAGCCATTCCTTTTATCATTCCAACGGTTTGTTTTAAACCTATATATTGAACGGCACCCATGGACGCCATCATTATTACCGGTGAATTTTTAGCTAATGCACCTTCGATAATGCCTTGTGCATCTTCATACCCATTAAAATTAAATGCACCTACTGCATAACGTCCTTCTCTTGTTCCTGCTAGAATCTCTTTTAATGTTACTAACCCCATTTCAAATTTCCTTTCTTTAATTATATTATAGTTATCTAGAGAAAATCTATCGTATTATTTATTTAAGTGTTCTTTTATCAAATGATAGGCGCCATAGAGCACCACCTTATCATTCATAATGGAATAGCGTATAGAATCTTCATGAATGGTGTGCAAGCATCTACTTTTAGCCACTCGCATCATCTCCTCATGAAAGAATGCCTTTGCTTTTGTAACACCGCCACCAAGTACCAGTACATCTGGGTCAAAAGCATTGAATAGATTGGCCACGCCAACACCTAAGAAATACCCTTCTTGCTTTAAAAAATGGATTGCATATCCATCACCATGCTTGGCCGCTTCGGTCAATAGACTTCCCTCAATTTTCTCTTCATCATACCCAGCCAATTCAAAAACTAGGCTTTTCTTGTTTTTCTTCATATCTTCTTTTAAACGACGATTCATAGCCGTTCCGGATGCATATAATTCAAAACACCCCTTATTTCCACAAGGGCATTGCAGTCCTTCTCTCTCTATGGATATATGCCCTACCTCTAATGCGCCATCATTCTTGCCATGATATATGTCACCATTGATCAGAATTCCGCCGCCGCATCCCGTACTAACCGTCATATACATAACGTGTTTAAGTCCTTGTGCTTGACCACAGCGTTGTTCAGCTAACGCTCCTAAGTTGCCATCGTTATCTAAAGCAACAGGTTTTTTGAAATCTTCTTTAAGCCTCTTAACCAGAGGAAAATTGATCCATTTCATCATAGGTGCATGTATAATCACACCTGCTTTAGTGTCTAATGGTCCTGGACATCCAACGCCTATACCCAAAACATCATCCATATCAATATGAAATTTTTCAATAATATGATTTAATACATCTTTTGTGTTTTTATAGACTGCCTTTTCACCTTTAAAGGTTTGAGACCTTGCTACATATGTATAATCATCTACAATCTTTCCGTCTTCTGTGAACAAAGCCCCTGTAGTCTTGGTTCCTCCAATGTCCATAATTAAATAACATCTACTCATCAATTGCCTCCACAAAAGTGTCCTCTGTAGTTTTTATAATAATTTCTCACAAATTAATTTGTAAAAACAACTCTACCTAGCTTCTTTTTTTTGTGCCATATCTAATATGACAGCTATCAAAATAATTGAACCGATTACAACCTTTTGCCAGTATGATGATATCTGCATCAAATTCATACCATTATTTATAACAGCAATGATTGCAACCCCAAACATAGCTCTGGCAACTGAACCGCTTCCTCCGCTAAGACTTGTTCCACCAAGTACCGTAGCCGCAATAGCAAACATCTCATATGTTTCAGCAGCTGCCGGCTGCCCGTTTTGAAGCTTAGAAGCAATACATATTCCCCCAAGTCCAGCCATGGCAGAACATAATACATAACTGATTAGCTTTACTTTTTTTACATTAATACCGCTTAAATGAGCAACATTTGCGTTACTGCCTACTGCATATACGTGTCTGCCAAAAACTGTTTTTGATAATAAAATATGCATGATAACAACTACTATAATTGTAAATATTGTAAGCACCGGAATAATACCATTTGGATTGCCCTCAGTTGTTATGATTCTACCTGCACCAAGCCAAGCAAAGGTATTGCTTAGTCCATAAACCGGTTTTCCATTTGTCACGACGTAAGATAATCCTCTGGCAATAGAAAGCATTGCTAATGTTGCAATCATTGGTACAACTTTATATTTTGTAATCATAATGCCATTAAACAATCCACAGATACCACCAATAATTAAGCCGCTTAAAACTAATATCAATAATGAAAGTCCGGTATTCATGTCTACAAACATGAGTCCTACTTTTGCAGAAACAATTCCAGCCAAGGCTGCGACAGAACCAACTGAAATGTCTATACCGCCAAGGATAATAACATAGGTTAATCCAGTTGCAAGTAGTGCATTAATTGACATCTGCGATGTAAGATTGATTAGGTTTTTACTTGTAAGAAAATAAGGGCTTCCTAAACCAAATCCAAATATTAATAAAATCAAAAAAACCATGACAATATTTTTACTGGTCAATTCTTTTAATCTTTGCATACTATTTACCTTTCCATTAGTAATATTCTTTCTCTTATTCATTACTTTTCTGTATCGCTTGTAATACTAGCTAATTTAATAATTGATTGTTCATTAGCTTCTTCTCTTGAAAGGATACCGCTTATATGGCCTTCTCTCATAACCACCACCCTATCACTAACGCCTAATATTTCAGGCATTTCCGACGATATCATAATAATACATCCGCCATTCTCAACAAACTGGTTCATAAGCGTATAAAACTCTGATCTAGCATTAACATCAATGCCTCTAGTGGGCTCATCTAATATTAATATTTTTGAATTTGCGATCAGCCATTTAGCCAATATGACCTTTTGTTGATTACCACCGGATAATGTATTTAAAATAGCATAGATATCAGGGGCCTTAACACGAAGTTTTTTCGTATATTCTTTACTAATCTCTGTTTCCCATTGATCATCTAAAAAAAAGAATTTTTTATGATTTTCAACCAAGCTTGGAAGAACTATATTATCTTTAATCATAGCATTTAACATAAGACCGGTTCTTCTCCTATCCTCGGTAACAAGTCCAACATTATATGCAATGGCATCCTTTGGAGAATTTATATTGACTTCTTGCCCTTCCAAAAAGATTTTTCCATCATCTTTAGGTGTTGCTCCAAAGATTACTTCCATTACCTCTGTACGCCCAGCACCTACTAATCCGGAAAACCCAAGTATCTCTCCTGCATACGCAGTAAAAGAAATATTCTCAAATACACCTTTTCTTGTAAGCCCTTCTACTCGCAGCATTTCCTTCCCTTGGATATGCTGGTGTTTGTTGTAATAATCTCCTACCTCTCTACCTACCATACTAGCTACGATCTCTGCCTCTGTCGTCTCTGCTACCATCAAAGTATTAATTTTACAGCCATCGCGCAATACGGTTACACGTTCACAAATCATAGAAAGTTCCTTTAATCTATGAGTAATATAAATAATTGCTACATTTTGTTCTTTTAAAATACGAATCTGTTTTAAAAGTGCATCAATTTCATGTTTGGATAAAGAAGATGTAGGTTCATCCATAATGACAACCCTTGACTTCTTTGTAATAACCTTAGCAATCTCTACCATCTGATGCTGAGCAGCATTAAGCTCTCTGGCCAATGTATCAGCCTTTAAATTAACCTGCATAAAATCCAATACTTCTTGAGCATCTTCATTCATCTTATTTCTATCTAAAAGTCTATTTTTTTTCCTGGGCTCAGCACCTAAGAATATATTCTCAGCAACCGTTAAATCATTTGCAATACTGAGTTCTTGATGAATGACGGATATACCGGCTTTTAAAGCTTCACCAGGATTTTCAAAAATTACCTGCTTTCCATCTAACTCAATTTGTCCATTAGTTGGCGTGTATACACCTGATATAATCTTTATCAATGTGGATTTACCGGCACCATTTTCCCCAACTAAAGTATGTACCTCTCCGGGATAAAAATCAGCAGAAACATCCGTTAATGCTTTTACCCCCGGAAAGTCTTTGCTAATATTTTTTACCTGTAATATTGGCTTCATTTTTCTACCTTTCTTACTTCTAAATCTCTTAGCTTTCCCATTGCAAAAAAGGAATTACCCAAGCAAATTATATGATTTATATCCACTTGGGTAATAATGACTTTAGGTTATATTATTGAGCTGCATTTTCTTTTGTAATAATATAAGGGGGAATAAAAATGCTTTTAGCATCAACTTTACCTTCTGTCATGTATTTATACATTTGCTCTACTATTTTTCCACCAATTTCATTTGGATTTTGAGAAATCTCAGACACCCACCATTTTCCATTTCCTTCTGTATCTAAGATGGCTTCTATAGCTTCCGGATTACCATCAAATCCGATGATTTTTGTGTCGGCACCAGCCGATTTAATTGCTGCTAAAGCGCCTGTAGCTGCTGGATCGCCACCACAGAATACTGCGGCTAAATCAGGGTCTTGGGTTAACCAATCTTGCATCAATTGTTGTGCTTTTGTGGCATCTCCTGCATAATCTCCTACAAATTTTAGATTACGTCCGGATCCTTCTAATACTTCTTTTGCACCGTTTTCCCTATCTAAAACAGAACTGGCTGTTGGATAACCGATAATGGCTACATTGTCTCCTTCTTCTGTTAAACGTATAAGCTCTTGCCCGCCAAGTCTTCCTCCTTCAAAGTTATCGGTTCCTACGAAACTATGTATAACCGGAGAATCACATGTGCAATCAAAAGTAAACATTGCTACGCCATCAGCATCTGCTGCCTCAATACCCGGAACGACGCCTGCAGCATCATTACATGATAATGCAATGGCTACACATCCTTGAGCCGAAAGGTTCTGGATTTGATCAGTGGCAACACTTGCATCTAGTTGAGCATCAACTACGATTGCTTCAATGCCAAGTTCCTCAGCCTTAGCTTCGATACCTTCAGCTATTAATTGATAGAATACATGCTCAAAAGAACCTACTATAAATCCCATTTTTAAAGGCTCATTTGCGTCAGCTGCTGCACCTTCATCAGGTGGAGCTGCTCCTTCTTGCCCACAACCAACCAATAAAGTTGTCATCATCAGGATACAAATCATTAAACATATTATTTTTCTCATACCTTTTTCACTCTCCCTCTTTATATATCATTAAATATCTCGTTAAATTTTTTTCCCTAAAAAATTTAACTTTTTTTAACATATTCATTGTATACTAGGAAATATTCGTTTGTCAATTATTTTTTGTTTTTGTTTTCTTTTTTGACATATTTTTTGCGTTATATGAACAATTTTAAACATTCATCAATGATAATCAAGCAATTTATCATCTATCCATAGATTTCATTTTCGTTTTTGTTCAATTTTTTCAACTGTTACAATTTCTTTAAACCGTTCAAATCCTTCTATTGTACACAATTGAGTACCCTCTCTAATTAAAGACCCCTGGGCAGCCGAAACACCATATTTTAGCATCTCACAAATAGGTAATCCTTTCTCAATAGCACAACAAATACCTGCAACTAACGAATCTCCTGCTCCTTGCGTACTTTTTACTTGAATTGAAGTTGGTTTACAAATATAAGCCTCATTTTTGTCAACGATTATGGCGCCCCTTTCCCCCATGGAAAGGCACACTACCTCAATCCCTTCTGAAATTATTTCTTTGCATTTTTCAACCATATCTTCGTTTGTTTTCGTTTTAAGTCCAAATACTGTTTCAAATTCATATAAATTTGGCTTAATAAGATATGGCTTGGCCTTCATACCCTCAAGCAGCAGTTCTCCTTCTGCATCTAAAATACATTTAATTTTCTTTGCATTGGCTTTTTCTATCAACTTACGGTAATAATCTAAACCGACGCCTTGTGGTACACTACCTGTTATGACTAATACATCTATATCATCCATTACTTGTTCAAGCTGCTGTTCGAGTCTATTTAGAATATTATTGTCAATAAAATCACCCTTTTGATTTAACTCTGTAGTAATGTTGGTATTAATATCTAAAACCTTAATATTTTCTCTAAGTTCTCCATCTGCCATAATACCCTTATATTTAATCCCTATTTCTTCCAAACCATTAATAAATGCTTCAGACCCTTTTTTATAATAAATTCCGAACGTTAAAACAGCCACTCCTATCTGTGTTAAAACAATAGACACATTAACACCTTTTCCGGAAATATCTTTACGTTTTTCTATTACGCGATTCATGCCCCCATATGTAAATTCATCAATTACCAAAGTTTTATCTACGCATGGATTTAGAGTTATTGTTCCTATCATAACTTTTCCTTTCTAAAAAATAATTATATATTTTTGCTGATCCAATCAGACATTGCGTTAAATATGATGTATACCGAGGTTGCTCCTGCATCCTGTATGCCTATGGCTTTTTCTCCATAATACTTAGCTCTACCAAAAGATGCCCTGCATTCTTTGGTGTATTCCATACCACGTTTTGCCTCTGATGCTGCAAGAACAAATCCTTCTTTTATATTCAAACCACTCTTCACACTTTTTTTCAGCGCTAAAACAGCAGGCTCTAAGGCATCTACCATTGTCTTATCGCCAACTTTTGCTTTACCTCTTTTTTTAAGTAAAGCTAAGGATTTGGCCAATACATTAGCAAAGTCCTCCAGCTTAAATTCTTTTTTCTGAGGATATTCTACTATCCCACTAACAAAAACTGTACCAAAAAGAACACCTGAAGCACCGCCCATGACACATAACATGGTCATACCAATACTATGAAATACTTCATTTACATAAATAAATTCCTTGTTTTTAAGTTCATTTTTAATACCCTTAAATCCTATGGCCATGCCAATCCCATGATCTCCATCACCAATTTTATTATCTATTTCTGTCAAAATCCCTTCGCTTTCGATCATAATATCTGATACGTATAAAAACATATCCCTCATCTGTATAGCGTTCATTGGTTATACCCTCCTACTTTAACTCTTTGCGTTTAAATAAAGGTGTATCAACTTTTTTATTGTAATAAGGTATTAAATCGTCACCTAAACGCAATAATGAAATAGAAAAACCGCCTGTTCCTTGCGGACAAAATAGATTTTGCAAATCAGCATGATAAACTTTAATGTTATTCTTTTGCACAAACTCTTTTATTTCTTTCATAGCAATATGTAATTCTAAAATACTGGTAAATCCAAAACCATTTAATAAGATAGCTATTTCTTCACTTTCTTTATATTCTAAATCCTCTAAAAGCATACCCATCATAGTCCCTACTATATCCTTAGCCGTTTTTAATGGTTCTTTTAAAATCCCAGGCTCCCCATTAAATCCCATGCCATACTCAATCATCCCCTCTTCCATTTCAAACATTGCTTTACCATTCTTTGGCATATATCCCGGGGATGTTGTTACGCTAAGGGTTCTAAGATTATCAATTGTTTTTTGTGTTATACCCTGAACTTCTTCTAATGACAATCCCATTTCTGATGCTGCACCTGCCATCTTAACTGCTAAAGCTATGCCGGCTACCCCTCTACGATTCTCTTTATTATTCAAATCACTAGCAATATCATCATTTACAAACACACACCTGGTTTGAATATTATCCAGAATGGCCAATTCTCCAACAAGCTCAAAATTTAGAACATCTCCCATATGATTGGTCCCAACATATAGGATGCCTTTTTTATTATAAACAGCCTTACTAACATCTAGTATGGATTTTGCAGGTGGTGCAACGTAAACATTACCGCTGACTAGTCCATCGGCTACGCCTTCACCAACATATCCCAATACCCAAGGCTCATTTCCCGCTCCACCACCAACAATGACCGAAACCTTTTCTTCTTGATTCTTCTTTATAAGGCCCCCTACAGTTCCTTCAACACATTTATATTTATCTTCATGTAGGTAAAGGTATCCCTGAAGCATATCCTGTATCATATAATCAGGATCATTAATAATCTTGTTCATTTTTTACCCTCCCAAAGTTTGATTATAAATCATATTATACAATGTTATTTTCGTTTTTGAAATATATTTTTCGTTTATTATCGTTTTTTTATATTTGAACGTCCTTCAACACATAAAGTAATCAGAAATGAATTTTAGAACTCTAGACTGGCCGGTAGTTTTCTTTATATAAAAAAACTGCTTATTTTCACAAGCAGTTCATAAAATTCAAAGTATTTGGAAATACATTTTGTGCATTTGGGGACGGTTCTTTTTGGTTCACATTTGTGCAAAATAACCTTCTACTAACTTTCAACTCAGTCCTTTTGTCTTTTACACAAACTATACAACGGGCACCCTTCACACTTGGGCGTTTTTAAACAAAAGACCTTCGCATGTTTAACTATAAGTGCATGAAGCTCATTATATATATACAAATCCTTAGGTATTGAGCTTTCCACCAACAGTCTTAGTTCGTCATAAGTATTTGGAATGTCTATACCCATACGATGAAACAGTCTTTTTGTATAGGTATCGATTACAAAAGATGGTTTTTTTAAGGCATAGGTCAATATACAATCGGCGGTTTCTCTACCGATCCCCTTTATTTCAAGAAGCTCTTCTCTGAGACTGTTTCCATCTATTTCTTTGATTTTCTCTATGTCAAACTCATATCTCTCATACCAATCGTTCAGCGCCTTTAGCTTGATGGCTTTTTGATTATAATAACCGCTGGGATGTATAATCGATGCCAGTTCTTCTACAGTTATATCTCGGATCAACTCCGGTGAAAGCCTGTTGTTAAAATTATCTAATGCTCTAACTACGTTTGACCAAGTCGTATTTTGTGTCAGAACAGCACCCACCATCATTTCATAATCAGTATCTGCCGGCCACCAGCTTTGCTTCCCATAATATTTTAATAAAGTATGGAATATGGACATGAATAATTCAAGATTGATCAGCCTTTTCTTTATGTCCAGTCCATGAGCAAATCCTGTCAGTTTCCCATTTGTACCTACTACTCTGTGACACGGTACAATGATCGGCAAAGGATTTTTGCTGTTGGCCATCCCCACTGCTCTAGAAGCTTTTTCATTGCCGACATTTATTGCTAATTGCTTATAAGTATATTGTTCACCATAAGGGATTTCACATAATTTTTTCCAAACTTGCCTTTGATAGGATGTTCCCTTGGGATTTAAGGCTATATCAAAAGTCAACCTTTCTCCTTTAAAATAATCGTTTATTTGTTTGATGGTGGATGTAAAAAAGCTATGGTTTAAATTCCATTCATGGGATATTTCAAGCTGCCGCTTCCCCTCTCCTGTATTTAGATGTAAATGTGTTAATCCTTGTTCATCCCCCACCAATATAATTTCACAAAATTGTGTATCGAACCTAGTATAATACATTAAGATAACTCCTTTTTACTTTGGTAATGCCACAGGCAGAGTGCTGCATAAGCCCTATAAGGCCGCCACTTTTCTGCTGTTTGTATGATTTCTTTTTGTGATAACATCTTTTCACCTTTTGTTAAAGCTTTAATAATACCTAAGTCTTTAGAAGGAAAACTGTCTACCATACCCATTCCCCGCATAGCAACATAATGCACAGTCCAATCTCCTATGCCTTTTATTGAAGAAAAGTCTTTATGAAACTTCTGAAAAGGCTGGTTAGCATCCAGACTTACTACTTTATTCAGAATACAATTGGTTACATTTAAAATAGTTTCTTGTCTCGTTTTAGTAATACCAAGTCCATTCAAATCTATTTTTAGAAGTTCTTCCGGAGTTGGAAAGAAATAATTCAGCCCATCCGGAAAAAATGAACCACATTCTATCCCTGCTTTTTCAGCAATTCTTCCTGCCAAAGTCGTGGCCGCCTTAATGGTGATTTGCTGACCCAATATTGCTCTAATAACGAATTCAAACGTATTAAAGGCAATGGGTAAGCGTGGAACATGTCCATTTTCCATACCCTTTGATAAAACGTCATCTTTTGAAAACATTTCATTTATCATTGAAAAATCTGTATCAAGATCAAACATCCTTCGGACTTTATTGTAGATTTTCATATAGCATTTAATATCTTCACAATTGATTTTAAGTTCTAATGCCGATTTACTTGGACAATCCGTGACGGTAAAAAAACCTTTTATATTATCGATTCTAAATGTTCTGCTATAGCTGTTCTCTGTTACAGCTTCTATCCCTTTTATGGCTCTTTGTTTTAAAAAAAATAATACCTGCTTAAAATCAAATGGCTTCTTATACTTTAATAAGAGTGTTGTATTACCCTGATACTGACTTTCGTCTTTAGATTCCTTTCTGATCATGGAAGGTGTTTGACCAAAAACATCTTTAAAAACATCATTGAATTGTCTCGTGGAACCAAAACCGGATGCATAGGCAATATGGGTTATGGATAAATCTGAAGCAAACAATAGTTTTCTTGCAAAGAGTGCTTTATGATATTTGGCAATCCTTACAGGGGGCATTCCTAAATTCTCTACAAATAGTTTTCTCAGATGCCTGTCGGAAATATAGAACGCTTTTGATAAATCACTGATAGAATGATCGTTTAAATACCCCTCATATATCATCTTCAGTGCTGAATTCACTATGGATACACCATCCACATTGCCATTATAATATTCTACATTCATATCAGGCCGACACCTTAAACAAGGTCTAAACCCCTGACTAAGCGCTTCAAATAACGTTTGAAAATATATTACATTCTCTTCTTTGGCTATAGGTGATGGGCAAGATGGTCTGCAAAAAACACCTGTTGTTTTAACGCCAAAGAAAAACTTGCCATCAAAATTTCTATCCTTAGTTATTCTCGCAGTCTGAAACGCAGTATTATGCATAACAAATTTCCTTTCATGAAATCATTCAAGAAGTGATTCTAATATTCTAAGTGCTTTCATTAGTATCATATAATGTTTTAAGCGATATTAAAAGCGGTTTTCGGATATTACATTCCAAGCTGTTGCAGTAGGCTTTAAAATATAATATGCTTTTATTTAATAACAATATTTAAATTAATATACAAGGAGGGTTTCTCAATGGATTTTAAGAATATATTCTTTCAAAAAGCTGCTGATTGTTTAGAAAATCACCCTGCTAATCGTATAGATGCTTTAGATCATTTGATTCTTTATGACCGCTTGCTTATCGGATACGGCAGTGCTAATGATCCCTTGTTTGAAACATTAAAAGATCCTAACGTAGTTGGCCCCCACTATTTACAGCCTAACGCATGGCTGCCTGAAGCTGAAACCGTGATTTCTTTTTTTCTCTCTTTTTCTGAACGAGTCCGAAAAAGCAACCGGGCCGGCAAACTACCTTCTATTGAATGGCTTTACGCTAGAATAGAGGGTCAAGCGTTCATCAATACCTTCACAAAGCTTATGCTGGAAGAACTTATAAACATGGATCTAAAAGCAGTAGCGCCTTCTTTAGACCCACAATATAGAAAAGAAAAATTGAAGAGCAATTGGTCC
>JAKSCF010000634.1 GCA_022360735.1 Clostridia bacterium | reverse complement strand
TAAATAAAAAGTCATATGAATCTAAAGAAATAACAGTAGGTGCCTTTACGGATAATAATAAAATCGCATCTTGGGCAAAAGATTCAGTCACCTTATCTTCAGAACTGGGTATTATCAAAGGGATGAGTAATGGCGAATTTGCTCCTGATGAAAATACAAACCGTGCACAAGCTGCAGTCATGCTTTACAGAATGTATAAAGTAGTTATGAGATAACTTTTCCAAAAAATATAGTAAGATACATTTCAGAAACCTTTAATGCCAATGTATTATGGATTCCATCCAGTAGATCGGTTGAAATTGTAAAATAAAATTAGAGTAATATTTTATAGGTTGCTATTTATAAAAAAATGGTTTTGCTATAATAGTAAAACCATTTTTTTAATCTTTAAATCCTAAGTGCTTCTAAAATATGGTATAGTAGAAAATAATATATATAAAGCAAGAGGAGCAAAAGATGAATAAATTGATTTTATTTGTTGATGATGAGATAAGAGAATTAGAATCAGTAAAAAATCTATTAGCAGAAAAGTCATATGGTGTGTACATTGCAAAGAGCAGTGAAGAAGCATTGAATATTTTAAGCAAAACAAAAGTGGACTTAATTATTTCTGATATTGGTATGGCTAATATTCATGAATTTATTGCGCGTATCAAGAAACAATATCCTAAGATATTTAGAGTGATATCAAGCGGGCAGGATAATGAAGGTCTGGCATTAAAAGCCATACAAAAAAATCTTGCCAAGTTACATGTCTATAAGCCTTGGGACGGCAAAGCTTTTATTGATATTGTAAATCGGATATTTGAATTTAAGAAAACCATTACCAGCCCTGAATTGATTCGGATTATTAATAATTTTGAAGTATTGCCGACACTACCCAGTCTATATACAGATTTATGTGAAGCCATTAATAATGAAGAAGACATTGAAAAAATAGCGGCGATGATTACAAAGGATCAAGCAGTTGCAACGAAGGTACTACATGTCTCCAATTCGGCATATTATGGCATGAAGACAAGCTCTATCAATCAGGCCATTATGAATATTGGACTTAACAATATAAAGGACATTGTTTTTGCAACAGTGATTTTCAATAATAATCTTTATCCGTCTATGATGACCCATCTGAACAAACTATGGGAGCATGCCTATACCTGCAACCAATTAACACTGGAGTTATATAAAAAGATTTTTAAAGAAAAAGTTTCTTTAAGTTCTTTATCTGCCGGATTGTTGCATGACATTGGGAAATTGGTATTAGTGAATGTATTTGGTTATGATTACTTTGACATATTGGTCAATCACGATTGTGTTGAATATGAAAAAGATAATCTTGGCATCACACATCAGGAAATAGGCGGATACTTGTTGGATTGGTGGGAATTACCGCTTCCAATCGTTGAAGTTGTATTATATCATCATGATCCTTTAAATGATATGATCATCAATAAAGATTTAGTTGCTATTGTCCACCTAGCAGATTACTATTCATCTCAGAAGGTTGGAATAGAACCGGATAATGTTTTAGATGAAGGTGTTTTTGAGTATTTAGGTGTAGAAAAGAGCATCGTAGAAGAGCTGATAGCAGACTATACTGCTATTTGTTTCCATTAAAAGTAAAAAAGAGTTTAAAGAATAGATTTTATATGGAAGAGTTATCATAATAAAATAACAATTTGTATTAGAGGTGAATAGCATTGAATGAGATAGCCAGATGGATCGTACTTATTATTTTAATTTTTTTATCAGGTTTTTTTTCTTCTTGTGAAACAGCATTGATGTCTTTAAATAAAATAAAAATAAGGCATATGGCGGAAAAAAGAGCGAAAGGAGCTCAAACGATTTTAGAGCTCACAAACAACCCTAATCAACTACTGGGTGCAATACTGGTAGGGAATAATATCGTCAATATAAGTGCATCGGCACTGGCAACCTTTGTAGCCATAGAATATTTTGGAGACACAGGTGTAGGTATTGCGACAGGTGTAATGACGATTGTAATATTGGTTTTTGGAGAAATAACGCCTAAATCTTTTGCCATTAAAAACTCTGAAAAGATTGCCTTGCTGGTAGCACCATTTATTTTATTGATCACAAAAGTCTTAGGGCCTCTGGTTTATTTGCTTACCAGCTTTACCAATTTGCTTATTGGAAAAGGCAGCAGCAGCCAACCCTTTATCACAGAGGACGAGTTTAAAACCATGGTGCAAGTAAGTCATGAAGAAGGGGTGTTGGAGCGGGAAGAAAGAAAAATGATTGATAATGTCTTTGAATTTGGTGATTCACAAGTAGAAGAAGTTATGACGCCCAGAACCGACATGGCAGCAATAGAAATTCAATCGACTTATGATGAAATCATAGCCATTTTTAAAGCAACTCAATTTTCAAGAATTCCTGTATACAAAGAAATAATAGATGATATAGTAGGAATATTGTACATAAAGGATTTGATTTTTTATGATAAAGAAAAAGAGGCTTTTAATATTTCCAAATATATAAGAGATCCTTTTTTTACCTATGAATTCATGAAAACGACTGAAGTATTTGATGAGATGCGGAAGAACAGAATGCCTGTTGCCATAGTGTTGGATGAATATGGCGGGACGTCCGGCATAGTGACCATGGAGGATTTGGTTGAAGAAATAGTAGGAGAAATAGAAGATGAATATGATGAAGAAAAACGAGAAATAGAGGTCATTAATGAATATGAATATATGGCAGACGGAAGCGCAAAAATTGATTTGGTTAATGAGATCTTAGGCGTAAATATATATTCCGAACAGTTTGATTCTATTGGAGGATTCATACTGGGAGAGTTGAATCGATTACCTCACAATGGAGAGATATTTGAATACGATAATATAAAATTTACTATTGAGAAAGTCCATAAGAATCGGATTGTAAAAATCAAGATAGTGGTAAAAAGGTAATTAAAAGGCATACCGACTAAGTGGTAAAATGTCTTTTTTTTTGATATGATAAAACTCTACGTATAGGACATATGGGGGAGTTTTATTATGATATTAACCAGTATATTTAGAGTCATTTTATCTCGTTCTTTTAAACCTTTTATTTTTCAAGGCAAACCTAATGAGCCTATGGCTGATTATAATGTTCCTCAGCTGGGTGCTTATGTTCATATACCATTTTGTGAAAAGATTTGCAGTTTTTGTCCATATAACAAAGTATTATATGAAAAAGAGCTTGCAGATGTATATGTTGATGCTTTACTTAAAGAAATTGATTTGGTAGGACAAAAACAAACCCAAAAAAAAGAAATAACCAGCATCTATTTTGGAGGAGGTACGCCTGCTCTTGTAGTGGAAAAATTAGAAGCTATTATAAATAAAATAAAGCTGTATTTTAGCATTCAAGATGGTGTTGCTATTGAACTTCATCCGGACAATATAAATGAAAAACTATTAGAGCAGTTGAAAAAAGCAGGCGTAGATATGATTAGTGTTGGTGTTCAATCCTTTGATGAAGGCTGCCTAAAAAAATTGGGTAGAGCACCGGATCATGTATCGGACAAAATAAAGATGGTTAAATCTTATGGCTTTAGAGTCATAGATGTGGATTTAATTTTTGGTATTCCGTCTCAAACGAAGAAGACGTTAATTGCAGATTTTAACCATGCCTTTGAATGTGGTGCTACTCAAATATCCACGTACCCATTCATCGATTTTTCTTATGCCAATAATGCACATAAACCTATTAATGGCATTAGAAAGAAAAAGATGTTAGATTGTTTGGTTAAAAATTCAGAAGAGATGGGTGTCCAAAGAACATCGGTATGGACGTTTGCCCAAAAAGGAACCCAGCAGTATTCTTCAGTGACCCGAGAGAATTTCTTAGGCTTTGGAGCCAGTGCCACCACATTGCTTAAAGATCAATTTAAAATTAATACGTTTGTAGTAGAAGAGTATATCAAAGCAAGTCAAGACAATAAGATGCCTACAGCGTTGGTATTAGATTTTACGCCTAGGCAAAGACAATTGTATTGGCTGTTTTGGAGTGCATACAATATGTTTTTACATGAAGCATCATTTGAAAAACTCTTTGAAAAAAAGCTTAATAAAGAGTTTGGAATTGAAATTGCTTTATCAAAGCTGCTGGGGTTGTTGAAAAAGGTAGACGGTGGATACGTTTTAACCCATAGAGGGGCATATTTATTCCATTTTATTGAGCAAGCCTATACCACAGCTTATATCGATAAAATGTGGCGCATTGCAAGAAATCAAAGTTATCCAAATAAAGTAGTGTTGAGATAAAATGTAACGGGTTAAACTTAGCCCTGGATTGTTGTAAATTGAATATAGGTGTATAAATATTCGTTTTGGTATTAATTTGGAGAAAATTTGATGGCATGCAAACTATAAAAGCCTAACCGCAAACAACCGCCGTCCATGGCTTAAGTTTGCT